>NZ_JBJMLX010000081.1:0-17298 GCF_045805085.1 Niastella sp. | reverse complement strand
TACGATGGTTGACTCCGGCAGCCTGGGTAAAGTATACCAGATGCCGATAGACAATATGCTTTGCCTGGTGCCGGATGTTGCTAAAACTGCCCGCATGCCGGTGAAAGAGATTTACGGAACCGAACGAATGCCAAATGCATTTTCACGGAAAAATGCCCATGCACCAGGAAGATGACATAAGGCCATTGTTGGAACAAGCGGGGTTTTCAAAAATATTTATTGAGAAAGTAGCGCAGTTTTCGGTCTGCCCAACTGCGAAGGAATGCGCAACCGGCCTGGTTGATGGCGGGTTTATTTTTAAAGAAATAAGACAACATAATCCCGAATGGATAGATGAGATAAAGAGCAAGCTTGAAAAGGAACTCTCGGAAAAATTCGGCGCCGCGCCTATGATTGCTCCAATGAGTGCTGTTTTCAGTCAGGCATGGAAATAATGTAACCTGCAAAAAACGCATCGGGCTATAGCGGCTGTAAATCCGGGGCCAACCAGTTCTTTCTGGCTTCTTTACTCATTAATGATTCCCGGCTATAATATTTAAACGGAAAATCTTTCTTTAAAAATTCCTGTTGCCAAAGCCCGTTCAGTTGGCTTTCAAATTGCCTGCCGGCGCCGGTTTGCAATACATAGTTAATAATAAGCCTGGTGTAAAAAACGGTGATCGTTTCGTGATAACCTGAGTGATCGGTATTTTCCCCGCCAATGCTAATGTTGTATTTCTTTATTCCCTCTTTGATTGATTCAATTGCCTGTGGTAATGGCTGCTGGCAACAATACCAAAGCGCCATTACAAAATGCGTTTCATGCGTCCAGTTTTCTTTCGGCAACCTGCCATTCTCAAATTGATGAACTAATTCTTTTGCTTCTATTGCTGTCATTTAAAAGTTTTTTGTGTTGATCTCTTCTTTATAGGTGCTGAGGATAATGGTGGTATTGGTGCGGGTGATCGCTTTTATGGATTTTATCTTTTTTACCAGCAATTCTTCCAGTGCCAACGTATCTTTTACCAGAACTTTCAGCAATAGATCGTAATCACCGGCTGTATGGTGACATTCGAGTACTTCGTTTAGTGCAATAAGGTTCTCTTTTACCGGTACGGTTTTGGTGTGATCGATCCAAACCTGGATAAATGCCAGCAATTGCAGGTTTAATTGTTGCCGGTTTACTTTTATCGTGTACTTTTCTATATACCCCGATCTGTCAAGCTTGCGTAATCGTTCTGTTACTGCAGGCAGCGAAAGATTTATTTTTCGGGCTATGTCCGCACCGGTAATGCGGGCATTTTCTGCGAGCAACTGAAGTATTCTGCTGTCATGGCGATCCATATTTGTTCATAATTTATCCCGAAAATAAGCTTTGTCTTTATGTCCTTTCGCTATACATAGAGAATAACAGCGATTATTAAGCAGATTGACGGTTGTTCCCATCATCCCGCTTGCCTTATGGAGGGATCCATTGAAGATGAAGATATTATATGTACAAAGTTCCGGGGTTATAATAAAAGTCTCCCGGACACGTTGGTGTAATAGATGAAAAAAGGAATAATAACGATTGTTTGCCTGATCCTGCTGTCTTTTACCGGGCCGCCTGATGACCAACAAAGGATCCTGACCCAGGTGGGTACTATGCTTGAACAAAGGCATTACCTGCAACCGGTGATCAATGACCATTTTTCTGAAGGGATCTGGGAAGCCCACTTACATACGCTTGATAACCGTAAAAATATCTTTCTGGAAGAAGATATCCTGCTGCTTGGCGCCTATAAACTTTCGCTGGATAATGAATTGCATGGCGATTCCATAAAATTTTTCCCGGCCGTAACCAGTCTGTATGCAAAAAGGTACAACGAGGCTGCTGTGATCTACAGGCGGTTGTTATCACGCCCCATTACTTTCAATGACAAGGATAGTATTTTTCCTGATCAGGAACCGGTGGAATTTCCCCGGAATGAAGCGGTGCGCGAGCAAAGATGGAACAATTACCTGAAACAAATTGTACTGGATAAATTAACAGCCCTGCAGGAGCAACGCGCACAAAGTAAAACCGGTGACGCCACCCATGGCAAAACAGATAAGCAGCTGGAGCAGCAGGCCCGCGAAAGCCTCTTGAAACAATTGGATAGAAAGCTTACCCGATACTTTGCACAGAATACGCAACAGCTTTTCAGTAATTACCTGAACTGCATTCTCCGTTATGCAGATCCGCACTCTGATTATTTTCCGCCGCTCGATAAACAGGAATTTGACCAGCACATGGCCAATCGTTTTTACGGCATTGGTTCTTTGTTACAGGAAGATGAAGAAGGCCATGTTATTATCGCCTCGCTCGATGCCGGCGGTCCTGCCTGGAAGAGCAATGTCCTGGCCATTAATGACCAGATCGTAAAGGTGGGGCAGGGGAATGAAGACACGCTGACTGAAGTAGAAGGTATGTCGGTTAAAGAGGTGGCCCGGCTCATCAGGGGTGAAAAGGGTACTGTGGTAAAACTTTACTGCAGGAAAGGAGATGGCAGTATAATTGACGTAGCACTGGTAAGAGAGGAAATACGCAGGGAGGAAGCAGGCGTCAGAAGCGCCATCATCATGAAGGATGGCAAAAAAACAGGGTATATCTATCTGCCCGTATTTTATGATGATTTCACGCATGAAGATGGCGCGCATTGTGCAGACGATATAGAGCAGGAGGTGATTAAGCTGAAAGGGGAGAACGTAAACAGCATCATTATCGACCTGCGCAATAATGGTGGCGGTTCCCTGGCCCAGGTAATAAAGATGGTGGGCTTATTTGTGGGTCGCGGGCCTGTAGTACAGGTAAAAGCAGGCAATGGAACGCCGCAAATATTGGCCAGCAACCGGCCGGAACCATTGTACAGTGGCCCGCTTGCCGTAATGGTCAACGAACTAAGCGCTTCTGCTTCGGAGATCTTTGCCGCTGCCATCCAGGATTATAAACGTGGGGTTATAATAGGCAGTTCCACTTTCGGTAAGGGTACCGTACAAACCCAAATGCAGCTGAGCCTGGAAAAAGAAGGGGCATTGAAACTCACCGTAAAAAAATTCTACCGCATCAATGGCGGCTCCACGCAACAAAAAGGAGTGATCCCGGATATTGTGCTGCCTGATATTTACGAAACCCAGGGCATCCACGAAGGAAATATGCCTTTTGCATTGAACTGGGACAAAATACAACCTATCGCATTTACACCTCAGGCCAGTAGTAACATAGATCAGCTGACAGCGCATGCAGAACAGGATATTAGCCATGACAGTGCTTTTAACAGCATTCGCCGGTACAATGACTCACTGGGGAATTTTCGCAATACAAGAGGGCAGGGGATGCCGCTGGGGCTGTTCAGGGCCTATCTTGTACAGCGAGCCCGGATAGCCCACCGGTTTGAAACCATTCTGCAATTGCCTGACAAGAGAAAGATGGATATAAGGGAGCTTCCCGGAAAAGATAATGGCCCCTGGGTAAAAGGGTTAGCCAAAGATATTTACCTTGAACAGGTGCTGAAAACAATGATGAAAATACAATGATGTAAATAATGAAAAAGCCAGACTGTTTCCAGCCTGGCTTTTTCATTTATAGTGTTTTTTTAATTGAACAGGTTCGGATTGTTTTGTTCTTCTGTCTGCGGAATGGTGAACAAATAATTAGGGCTGTTGGCAACGAAAGGCGTGCCATCAGCAAATTTCAGGGCCGTGTGATATTTTGCCGGCACCTGTTTGGTAACGCCATCTGGCGTGGTAATGGTAACCTTCCGGTCATTACCGCTGCCATCTACATACGGCTTACGTACTACAGGCAATTGGTTGCGGATAATATCTGCCAGGGCAAAACCTTCTCCCCATAATTCTTTGCGGCGTTCAACAAGAATGGCATCGATCAATTGTTGTTGAGTAGCGCCAGTGGGGTCAAAAGTAATGGCGCCCCGGGCGGTACGTAATGCATTGAGTGCAGCGGCGCCTTCGGTAATGTTGTTCTCACGTGCATACCCTTCCGCTTTTATCAGGTAAGCTTCAGCGCTTCTCATCAAAACAAGATCACCGGTTTCGTCGTCGCGGAACCTGAACTTTTTATATTGCAGGTTTCCTTCGCGGCCCGGGTTATTATCCCAGGAGAAAAGAGTTTTGCGGATATCGCCATTGTCGAACAATTCGCCAAAGAACGGATCGGCCATAAAGCTGTAATAACCAGAGACAGGTGAAGACACGTCCAGAAAGTTAAAGCTGTAACTGCCATCGCTCTGGCTGGGTATTTCCGGGTGTCCCCAGATCCATTCTGAATTGTTTACGTCGTTGAATCCTTTGGTATAATCTGCTGGTGGCATCAGCGGATAGTTCTTCAATGCTTCATCGGCGGCTGCGGCGGCGGAAAGCCATTGTCCCGTGTTCAAATAAGCGCGTGCCAGCAATCCGTTTACTACATCTTTGTTGATCTTGTATTTGGCCGTACGTTGATACCCATCGAGCAATCCCTTTGCCTGTAACAAATCAGCAAACACCTGTGTATAGATGTCCTTCAGGGTTGCTTTCGGATTACCACGCGTAGTGTCGGTGGTGGGCGTTGTATAGATGGGCGCTGTTTTAGCGAGCGGGTCCTTTAAATAGGAGAACTGATAGAACGAAGCGATGGTTAAATAAAGGTGTGCCCGCAATGCCAGCGCCTGTGCTTTCAGCACCTGTTTGGCTGTAGCATCGCCGGTTACATTATCTACATTGGCAATAATGATGTTGGTGCTGTTGATGATCTTGTACAACTGGTTCCAGATGGCATTGTTACGGCTTTGGGTTTTATCAACCATTTGGGTGAACCGGTAAACGGGGGCATAACTGTATTTGGTAGTGATCAACGCCACATCATCGCCCATGGCTTCGCTTACGAGTGCAATGGTTTTAAAGCCGGGATTGCCATAGATGTCACTATAAAAATCATCCATCAAAGCACGCCAGGAGCCTTCATACAGCGTATTTAAATTGGCAACGGATCTCAAAACAATTTCTTCGGGCACTGCATTGGTAGGGGCCGTGTTTAATTGCTTGTTGCAGGCAGATAAACCGAACACCAGCGCTGCAAAGTATATATATGATTTATATGTTTTCATACAATTGTAATTAAAGTTGAACATTATAAGCCTATCTGTACGCCCACGGAGATGGTTTTCATTTGCGGGTATTGATAGTAGGTGGTGCCATCAACAGCCTGTTCGGGGTCCATGCCCTGGTGGCCATAGAAGGTCAGCAGGTTTTCTGCGAGCCCATATACTTTGGCCGATTTAAATCCTATTCTCCCCAACAGTTTTTCCGGAATATTGTAACCCAGCGATAATTGTTTCAAACGTGCATAGGTAGCATCGTATAAAAACCGGGAAGAGGTGGAGGTAAAGCCCAGATCGTCGGTGGTAAAACGCGGAACGTTGGTATTGGTGTGGTCGGGTGTCCAGTGGCTCAACAATTCCGGCGACCAGTTACGGCCGGGATTTACTGCACCGGTCAACAGGGAAATATAATCTGCATCCAGTACTTTACCGCCCAGGCTATATGCGAATACAAATGATAATTCCACTTGTTTATAGGTAAGCGAGCTGGTAATGCCACCGGTTACATCGGGCAGGGCAGAGCCTGCATAATATTGTGTACCCTGCGAGTAGGTAGAAGTTGTTTCCTTTTTACCATCGGCCGTAGTGCGGTACCACATAGGATTACCTGTGGCAGCATCCACACCGGCCCACTGACGCAGGAAGAAATCATACACAGAGGTGCCTACCATCAATTTTTTGGTGCCGCTGATGATCTCTTTTTGTGGCAGGGAGGTGATCTCGTTCTTATTGTGGGCAACGTTAATGCCTACCAGCCAGCGCCAGTCGTTGTTGCTGACGGGAACAACGTTCAGTTCCAGTTCCACACCGGTATTGCGTAATTCGCCGATATTGGCGCTTATGGCGGTAAAGCCCGTAGACCCGGCCAGTGGTTTGGAGTACAACAGGTCTTTACTGGTTCTTCTGTAATAATTAAAGCTTCCGTAAATACGGTTTTTCAAAAAACCAAAATCAACACCGGTGTTGAAGTTCAGGTTGGTTTCCCATTTTAACCCAGGTGTTGGCAGCCGGGAAGGAACCACACCGCCATTACCGAGGTTGTTTTCTATGCTGTACAACGGAAGGTAAGCATAATAACCGCCATTGGTAGTGGATAGGTTGTCGTTGCCGGAAGCACCATAACTTGTTTTTATTGTCAGGGCGCTCAGCCAGTTTACGGGTTTCAAAAATTCTTCTTCCGAGATCCGCCAGGAGGCGCCGGTGCTCCAGAAAGTACCCCAGCGGCTATCGGGCGAAAAGCGGGAAGAACCATCTCTGCGCACAGAGGCGGTAAAGAAATATTTACCGAGGTAATTATATTGTCCCTGGCCGAAAAAGCTCAGTTTGGTATAATTATCGGAAGTGCCGGTGAAGTCCATCAGCTGTGAGGCCGCCACGGGTTCATACAGATAAGGCAGGGCAAAATTCTGGCGGTTGCCACTCAGTCCGCTCGAATTCAGATAATAATATTCATGTCCTGCCAGCAGGTTGATATGATGTGCCGATGCAATATCGAGGTCGTAGGTGGCAATGTTGTTCCAGGTATAAGCGAGAAAACGGTTACTGTTTTTTTGTACGGTACCACCAATCGCAGCATCTTCCCCTAACAATGGATTGGTGTAGTACAATGAATTGAGGTTGGTATAATCCAGGTTGAAGCTTGTTTTAATTTTCAGCGCTTTGGTAATGGCCGCTTCGAGGTACGTGCGGGTAGAAACATTCTCATTGGTATTTCTTGATCTGTTTAACGGCATGGAGCCAATGAGGTTGTACTTCGGTAAGGCGGCATTGGGCCGGTAAGCGCCGTAGTCGAATTGCCGTTGGCCAATGTTATCGAGCTTGTAGCTGCCATCGGCATTTCGCTGATAAATGGGATAGAAGCCGGGAATGGTACGGCCAAACAGCACTACATTGGCCTGCTTTGAATCGGAGGAGGTGGGATAGTCCTGCGAAGTGCTGGCGCCGTTGAGGTTAAGACCCACTTTTAACCAGGGCTTTGCCTGCAACGTAAGATTGCTTCTGAAGTTATAGCGTTTAAAACCGGAAGAAAGAAAAGCGCCATCATTATTCGTATAACCGCCGCCAACATAGTAAGTTGATCTTTCACTACCGCCTGAAAAGCTGAGTTGCGCCTGCGTGTATTTCGCGCTCTGATGCATGCCTTTTTCCCAATCATCGTTCCATAATGGTTTGGCGCTTGCAACGAGCTTGCCATCATGGCCAACAGGCTCCGGATAAGCAGCGCCATAAGGATTGATGCCAAGATTTGACACTAATGCACTGCTGGCCGTAGCAGCTGCCTGCGCGTCTGTTTGCCCATTAGAAAGCGCTTTATTGCGCAGGGCTTCCCAATACAATTCAAAATATTGATCGGTACCCAGCTTGTCATAATCTTTTACCGCCCGGCTGCCCCAGCCCTGATTCAGGGTGGCATTGATAACGGCATCGCCCTTCTTTCCCTGTTTGGTGGTAATGATAATAACGCCATTGGCTGCCCGTGAACCATACAGGTTGGCGGCTGTAGCGTCTTTCAGTATGCTGATTGCGGCAATATCCGCAGGGTCGAGCGCATTGATATCGCCTTCATACGGCGCCCCATCCACCACGAACAGCGGGGCGCTGGAGGCATTGATGCTTCCCACGCCACGAATACGAATGGTGGAACTGTTACCAGGCTGTCCATTGGCGGAAGTGGTTTGTATCCCGGGCGCCAGGCCCTGCAACGCATTGGTGATATTGGGCGTGAGCCGGTTGTTTATTTTATCGGAAGAGATGGAGGTCACTGCGCCAGGATATCCTGACCGTTTAACGGTCGTATACGCTACCGCCACCACTTCTTCCAGAGTGGAATTAGAAGCCTTTAAAAGAATGGTAAGGTCTGGCTGACCAGCCTTTACTTCTGTTTCGTAGGACTCTCTTCCTACAAATGAAATGGTGAGCAGTGCTTTGTCCTGCGTTAACTCCACTTCAAAACGTCCCTGGGAATTGGTAACAACGGGGTGTTCTGATTTGTTCACGACAACGGTTGCGCCTTCGAGGGGCTGTTTGTTTTCAGCGCCCAGCACCACACCGCGTATTAGTTTTGTTTGTGCGAAAAGCCCGCTGCTGAATAGCAATATCAGTGCGAGCAAGCCTTGTTTTTGTAGCATACTTATTTAGGTTAATGTATAGAATAGTGATGTCACCAGCCATCGTAACAGGATGGTGTATGGCAAAGCAAATTTTTTGGCCCGCCTGGCGAACCATGTACCAGTAGTAGAAAAGTGTTAAGAGTAAACTGTTAACCAGTACAACAGCAACAGGTGTACGGCAAATAAAGGCAGAATGGGTGTAACAGTGTATGTGGGTTAGTCGTTCTCATTTGATGGTGCAAATATATGGTAAGTCGCAAACCTATCAAAATGATAGACTAAAATGTTTCAGCAAATATGTAAGTGGTGAATGCAATGGATGACTGCACGAAACTTGATAGTTTTAAATATGTATATTAAATAGTACACAAAAAGAGTGGACTAAACAAAATGCTGTATATTACAGGAGGTGGAACTGCATAGAGGCTATCGGAGAATTATTTTTCTAATTAAAAAATCAACCATATGTCAGAGGAAGTAACAAAAAAGCAAACCGCCCTTGGGGATGTAGCGGCCCGGCAACTGGCCATTGCAACCCGTACGGTTCCACAAATGATAACGATCAGCCCGCGCTGGCTTACCCATCTGTTGAACTGGATACCGGTTGAATCGGGTATTTACCGGCTTAATAAAGTAAAAGATGCCAGCAGCGTACAGGTAGATTGTTCGGGCCGGGATGAGCGGGTGCTGCCGCAAACGTATGTTGACTACATTGAGGATCCCCGGGAGTATATGTTAAGTGCCGTGAATACCGTGCTTGACGTGCATACGCGTGTTTCGGATCTCTATAGCAAGCCATATAACCAGATTGGCGAGCAGTTACGTTTGATCATTGAGACCATAAAAGAACGGCAGGAAAGCGAACTGATCAACAACCCTGAATATGGTTTGTTGCACAGCATTGTTCCTCAGCAACGGTTGAACACCCGCACCGGACCGCCTACGCCTGATGACCTGGATGAGTTGATAGCCAAAGTGTGGAAACAGCCGGGTTTCTTTCTGTTACATCCGGTAACGATCGCTGCTTTTGGCCGGGAATGCACCCGCCGTGGCGTGCCTCCGCCCACCGTGTCTTTATTCGGTTCTCAATTCCTTACCTGGCGCGGCATTCCATTAATTCCTTCCGATAAGATCGCTATTGAGAACGGGAAGACCAAAATATTACTGTTACGGACCGGCGAGAGCAGACAGGGCGTTGTTGGCTTGTATCAGCCGAATTTGCCAGGTGAGCAATCTCCCGGTTTATCCGTTCGCTTTATGGGCATCAACCACCAGGCTATTGCTTCTTACCTGGTATCCTTGTATTGTTCACTGGCCGTATTGGTTGATGATGCCGTCGCCGTGCTGGATGATGTCGAAATTGGAAAATATCACCAATACAATTAATGAGTATGAGCGAAAATAATCACCAGGCAAATGGGTTGCCTGATTTAAAAATACTGGAGCAGTTAGCCAACCAGTTCTTTAAAGCGTCACCCAGTGAACAGTCAGCTATTCCAACCTATAACTTAGGTCAGCCAATACCCAGATCCCTGGCGGGAAGCGGCATTTCGCCCTCTGCGTTAGAACAGGGTTCCGTAATGAATATTAATGATCCGCAAACCAGTTTGCCCGATCCTCATTTTACAAACGGACAAATTCCCAGATCCGTTGCCGGAAGCGGGATCTCGCCATCTGTAAAAAACGAGGACTATAAAGAACAGTCACCAACGCCATTTAATATAGAAGGGCCTGGTTCTTTTGAACAGGAGCTGCAGCAGATCGTACAGCGCATTTCCTCTTTTGTTCCTGTGTCGCAATTGCCGGGACTGCCGGATTTTTCAGGCTCCTCATTT
This sequence comes from Niastella sp., assembly GCF_045805085.1. Taxonomy (NCBI): domain Bacteria; kingdom Pseudomonadati; phylum Bacteroidota; class Chitinophagia; order Chitinophagales; family Chitinophagaceae; genus Niastella; species Niastella sp. The sequence continues at coordinate 7,257 of NZ_JBJMLX010000081.1, read as the reverse complement.
TATTTTTTATCGAAAAAACAATTGCTTCCCGGTAATATCCCGGCGCCTTATGATGTGAACAGGGTAAAGGCCGATTTTCCCATTCTGCAACAACAGGTGAATGGAAGGCCGTTGGTATGGCTCGACAATGCCGCCACCACCCAGAAGCCCAAACAGGTAATTGAACGGATCAGCCGTTTTTATGAAACGGAAAATTCGAATATTCACCGGGCTGCCCATGAACTGGCGGCAAGAGCAACCGATGCGTATGAAAATGCCCGTAAAAAAGTACAGGGCTTTTTGAACGCTTCCTCCGTAAATGAGATTGTTTTTGTGCGGGGTTCAACTGAAGCTATTAACCTGGTGGCGCAAAGCTGGGGTAACCAGTATTTGAAAGCCGGTGACGAGATCGTTGTCAGTTACCTGGAACATCATGCCAATATAGTACCCTGGCAGCAACTGGCGGAAAAAAAGGGATTGGTGTTGCGCGTGATCCCTGTCGATAACGACGGACAGATCCTATTGGAGGAATACGCAAAATTGTTGAATGCAAAAACAAAGCTGGTCTCTTTTACCCAGGTGTCGAATGCATTGGGTACGGTAACGCCAGCTAAGCAGATGATCCAAATGGCGCAGGATGCCGGCGCCAAAGTGTTGCTGGATGGCGCGCAGGCCGTTTCGCATCTGCGTGTGGATGTACAGGCACTGAATTGCGACTGGTATGTTTTTTCAGGACATAAAGTGTTTGGACCGACCGGTATTGGGGTATTGTATGGCAAAGAAGCCCTGCTGAATGACATGCAACCCTGGCAGGGCGGGGGGAATATGATAAAAGACGTGACTTTTGAACATACAGTATATCAACAGTCGCCGGCGCGTTTTGAAGCCGGTACCGGAAATATTGCTGATGCTGTTGGGCTGGGCGCCGCTATTGACTATGTTACCAGTATAGGACTTGATCTGGTAAACCAGTATGAACATTATTTGCTGACCTATGCCACTGGCCTGTTAAGTAGTATTAAAGGGCTGCGACTGATAGGAACAGCTGCTGATAAAGCGGGCGTCTTATCATTTGTGTTAGATGGTTTCAAGACTGAGGAAGTAGGCGCTTACCTTAATAAACATGGCATTGCAGTACGATCTGGTCATCATTGCGCCCAACCTGTTTTACGCCGTTTTGGGGTTGAAAGTACCGTGCGCCCATCATTAGCCCTGTACAATACCTGCGAAGATGTGGATGCATTGGTGCATGCATTGCATCACCTTCGGGGAAATAAATGATAAGAGTTCAAAATAGCAGGAGGAAATTGAACATGTCAAATAATAACTTTTCTTTTTTATGGGTAGCGATGTCCCTGACGGGGATGGCCATATTGATAAATTACTGGAATTTAATTAACCGGTTATTTACAACAAAAAAGGAACCAATGGTTCCTGATGATGAAGATACGATTCCCTGATTGTATTTTTACAGACAAAACTTACCAGGTAAGAAGGGCGTTAAATAATTGTCAATATCCGTTTCTATTACATTGTTAAAGATATTGGTAGCTATCATTTGTCCGGCGAATGCTACTAATAAAACCATTTCTTCACTGTTGTGGTATTGTTCAAGGTTGTTATAAACATGATTGGCAATGCAGCCTTTGTGCTGAGCAATGGCACTCCCGAAATCGAGTAAAGCTTTTTCATAATCATTCAATAATAGGCTGTCAGGATCTTCACCGTTCTCTATCATTATTTTTCTGAAATAAGTTATGCATAAGGAACAGTTGGATGCAGTAGAAACCGTCCAGGCAAACAAATAAGCTGCCCTTTCCCCAATTTGTTGTTTTACTTTTTCATAGAGGGGATACCATTGCATATAAATGGTGAATGACAGCATGGAGTGCCCCAATGTAGCTTTTGTATTTGTAATGGGAGTATTATAGTCATTCACATGTTCATCAAACGCCTCTCTTGTAAAAAGTGGCAGGCTGTCTGTGGTAATTGGAGCGATTCTTGCCATAATCGTGTTTTTTTATAGTATTTACTTACTGTTTGTTAACGTGTTTTTTGGTAGATTATTATTGCTTATGTTTGTCCACTAAATATGTAGACTAAATTACAAAAAACTAATGAGATATTTAAATATTCCTGGTTTATATAATTCCGGAGATGAACATTGGCAAACCCGCTGGGAGCGTGGATACCCCGATCGTTTTTCACGTGTGCAACAGGATGAATGGGATGCTCCCAATAAAGAGAAGTGGATCGATCGATTGGATAAAACCATCAAAGAAATTGATACGCCTACCATATTGGTTGCACACAGCCTTGGCTGTATAACAGCTGTACATTGGGCGGTTACCCACTATTCGCCATTTATTTATGGAGCGTTATTAGTGGCGCCTGCCGATGTTGAAAATTCAGATAAAGAGCATTTAAAAGGTTTTGCTCCGGTTCCAACAGAAAAGTTGTTTATGCCCACTATTGTTGTGGCAAGCATGAACGATCCGTATTGCGCCATGGAGCGGGCGGCAAAATGGGCTGCGCATTGGGGTGGTCGTTTTGTTGGAATAGGTAATAAGGGCCATATCAATGGCCAGTCTGACTTGCAGGATTGGAAAGAAGGATTGGTTATTTTAAAGGAGCTCGAAGAAGTTGTTGAGACAACTGGAATTTAAGACATATTGGAGATCGTTCCAGTGCTACCACCTGCCGGCATATAACCTGGTGTCCTTTTAATGCCATTGGCGCCGGAGCAAAAAATGCAACAATATCATCCATTTCGGATAACCAATCCCTGCAGGCCTAGATCCTACAGGGGTTGTTATTCTAATGTGATAATGCTAAACCTTCAAGGCTACTTCCCCTTTGCCGCCCCTTCAATCACCTCAGCCACCTCTTTCGCCTTTGATATATAAATAGCATGACTGCCATGTAACTCTGTAACTTTCGCTCCGGCTCTTTTGTACATAAACCGCTCAATGTCGGGATTAATGCTTTTATCTTCAGATGCTACAATAGCAAATGATGGTTTTGTTTTCCAGGCTGCCTGGGTTAACGGAGTTACAAACGATTGAGCGGCAATAGGCCCCTGTGATGCATACATAAAGTCTGCTTTTTCTTTTGGAAGATCGGCAGCAAAACCTGCATGAAATTTTTGTTTATCATAATATACAAATCCTTTTTCATCGGGAGGAAGAATACCATTTTCCGGTGCAGGCGGAGCAGTTTTGATAAGATCAAAAGTGGTTTCATTTACATCCGGTACAAAGGCTGCTACATACACGAGCGCCGCCACTTTAGGATGAACACCCGCCTGGCTTATTACCGAACCGCCCCAGGAGTGACCTACCAATACCACAGGTCCGTCCTGTTTATCGAGAATTCTGTTGGTAGCTGCCACATCATCATTTAAAGATGATAATGGATTTTGAACAATAGTAACCTGGTAACCATGTTTTGTAAGCATTTCATATACGCTTTGCCAACCGGAGCCATCGGCAAAAGCCCCGTGAACAATCACAATATTTTTGATGTTCGTTGCAGTTTGTGCGTTTGTCATAACTGAAATAATTAAAAGTGAAAAAAATGGTAAGGTTAAATGAATAAGCTTTTTCATGTTTTAAAAGTATTTGTTTGGAAGAAGCGTTAAAATCTGAGTTGAGTGGTCGCAGCCACAAACAGGATGTTTTTACCCGGGCCCACATCCTGTAAGAAATCACTTGCTTTAAACCAGGTAAATTCGAAACGGAAATACAGGAAGTTATTGGGGATATATTCCAGGGTGTTTGAATACTGCCGCCCTATGGAAAGCTGGCGGCTATCCTTTCCCGAATAGATCATGGCCACATTAGGGCCATAGATGCCATCGTTACGGCTGTAGCGCCAGAAAAGATCATAGTCGAGATCAAAGAACAGCCTGCGCGACAGATCAAGTGAGAAAGAGGGATGGATATCGCACAGATTGGCCGGGCCAATCAATGATACAAGCCCAAAGTAACCGCCTCGTGGAAACAGGGGATTAAAAGTCTGCAGCTTGTTATCATTGTATTTTGCATCGCCGCTGATCAGTTCTGTTTTTATTCCCAGTTCCGGTTTAAACAGGGTGTTGGCAAACTTATAACCTGTGTTTACAGAAAGCGTCCATGCGGAAATTTTTTTACCGGTAAAGTCGCCAAACTGATACAATCCTTCGATATCGTATCGCCAGAACTTTTTGGCAGCCCAGATCCTGCTGCCTACCGAGTGTCTTAACTCTCGTCCTGCGCCATCATCAAATTTTGCCTTGTTTTTCCAAAGGCCGAAGTAATAGAGATCGACATTATTCAGGATGGGAATGTTGTTTTTAACCAGGTAAGCCCCCCAGAACCGGATGTTATTCTTAAAACCATCATCAAATATTTGTTGTTTCGATTGAACAAAACGAGAAAAGAAAACATCGGCTTTCCATCCGGGATGGGTATAGAGCAACCGGGCGGCATCAAATGATTGCCTGTTGTTAGGCCCTTCCCGAACGGCCACCAGTCTTTGTGATCCGTATAATAATTCCTGGCGGCCGATCCTGATCGTGAGCGCTTGTTCGTGTTGCAGCGGAAATGCTATGTCGGTGAACGCCTGATGCAGGTCTAACTGGTTCTCATCTACAGGTGATGGTGGTTCTACTCTTCCATTTGCAAAACTGCTTTGCAATTGCACAAATGTTCTGAAATGCCTGCCAGCATGAAAGTCTGCATGAGCCAGATAGCGCGTAAGAATAAACCCGTCATTGTCTTTGGGCGATTCGCCCCAATTCTCATTTTTAAACCACTGGTATTGATACCGGATGTCGCCTCCAAAGCTGAGATAAGTATTACCGTTTTTTGAAAGGGCATTGTATTTTGTTGTTTTATACCAGTTCCTGCTGCTATCCTGTTTCAGGAAGGAATAATCCTCCTCATACCTGAGTTGTTTGAAGGCAGGAATGTTTTGTGCATTACTGTAACAGACCAGTAAAAGACAAAATGGTATGATGACTATTCTTTTCATCTTTAAAATTTTCTTACAATGATTACTCCGGCTATTACCATTAAAACACCCAATAATTTCCAGACATTAACCGGATGAGGTTGGGCTACCAGTATATTGAAGTGGTCCAGTAGTATGGAGATGATCATTTGTCCTGCCACCACCAGCCCAAATGTAAGCGCCGGTCCAATTTTAGGGAAGGCGAGAATAATGACCGTTACATAAAAGGCCCCTAAAAGACCGCCACTCCACAGATACAATGGGGCCGTTTTCAATCCACTTAGCTGTACATGTTGTTGGGTGAGTATGGTATATAGGAACAGGATGGCTGCGCCAACCAAAAAGGAGATCAAAGAAGCATGTACCGGGCTTGCAATTTCTTTACCGAGTCGTGAATTTATGCCTCCCTGAATCGGAAGAAAAGCACCCGACAAAAGCGCCATTATGATCCAGATATATTTCATACAATGTGTTTTTTGTAAAGAGCATTATCAATTGAATACTTACCTGGTCCCAGCATCAGGATCACCAGGAAGATGAGGCTGTAGATAAAAGGGGTATCTTTTTCCAGTAAGGAGTCATTCCAGTGTACCACGAAATAGCCGGTGAGTGTCACCGCTAGTGTTGGCAATGTGGCCAGCCTGGTAAACAGGCCAATCAAAACAAAAAATGGAAAAACGATGTTAGCCGCAATGGCAAAGACATTGTTAAACGCGTCTGGTAAATGCAGCGGATTGGGAATGTTTTCAGCCTGTGATACGCCAACGCCGATTTTTTTGAACCCGTGAACAATAGCAATTTCCAGGGAGACTGCCACCCGCAGCAAGAGCATTCCCCAATCAAAAACAGCCGGCAGGGTATGGGGGCTGAGGGTTTTTGTTAGTATTTTTTTCATGCTATTGGTTTTGATAGCCTCCATAATATTTTACCGGGCTCCAGTCAGGGATAACGGCGGGAGGCGCTGCATTCAGGTTCGAATAATCACCTTCGCCATATACCGGTTTGCCATTCACGATCGTAAGCAGGGAATGAATGGACCTGATATCATCTACGGGAATGGAGAAATAATCCTTGTTGAGAATAACCAGGTCGGCATATTGCCCCTTTGCTATCTTACCCTTTAGTTTTTCTTCTCCGCTTACCCAGGCGCTACCAGTAGTATACAATTGGATGGCTTCAAACCTGGTAAGCACATCCTGTTTGGGCCAGAACTGATAACCGCCGATCGTTTTTCCGGTGGTTGCCCAATGCAGACACATCCAGGGATTAAAGGTGGAGATCCTGGTGGCATCGGTTCCCAACCCAACGGGAACGCCCAGCTGGATCATTTTTTTAATTGGCGGAACCTGGTGATCGGGGTTACCATACATTTTTTTATACAGCTCACCCTGGTAATACATTCTAAACTGTACTGCAATGCCTCCACCTAATTTCTTTATGCGCTGCAGCTCTGGCTCTGTTACGGTCTCTGCGTGATCAAACAACCAGTGCAACCCATTAAACGGAATGTCTTTATTTACTTTTTCAAATACGTTCAGCATCCGGTCTATAGATTCGCCATAGGTGGCATGCAGGCGAAAGGGCCAGTGGTTTTGCGCAAACAACCGGATGATGGGTTCCAGATCGGCTTCCATTTTATCGGAAAGCACGATCCTGGGTTCCAGAAAATTTTCGAAGTCTGCTGCACTGGCTACCAGGTTTTCACCGCCGCCTTCTGCTACAAACCCATTCGGCAAAAGCATGTTGTCGTTTTGTTTGAGTTTTACCGACTTCACCCAATGCTCATAATCCTGTAGCTCTTTACCATACACTTGTGCAAACAGGTAATAAGCGGTTCTCAGGGTTAGTTTACCTGCTTTGGCCAGTTCTATGGCTGTTGAATAATCATCGGGGTAAAACTGACCGCCGCCGGCGGCATCCACAACACTGGTCAATCCATATTTATTTAATTCATGGTACCATTGCAGCGTGGAGTTTAATCTTTCTTCGTGGGTAAGCTTTGTCGTTAGTGCCAGCGTGGTATAAATGGCTTTGGGCGTTTCTTTGGCGTACAGCATGCCGGTAGGGTTCCCGCTTGAATCCAGTTCAACCAGGCTGCCCTCATACCTGGTGTTTTTATCATACCTTAGAACTTCTATTCCTTTTTTATTTACAAAAGCTTTCCCGTACAGGTAAGTAATAAATACGGGTTTATCCGGAACTGCTTTGTTGATCTCGTCAATGGTTGGTTGTCTTTTTTCTTCAAACTGGTATTCGTTCCAGCCTCCAACCACTTTTATCCAAACG
>NZ_JBJMLX010000080.1:0-10253 GCF_045805085.1 Niastella sp. | reverse complement strand
TTGCTATAAAACTGATCGCATTTATACAATACTTCAGCGGTATCGCTTAATACGGAGAACCCGTGGGCAAAACCCGCAGGTAGAAATAATTGCTTTTTATTTTCGGCAGAAAGTTCAATACTGTAAGTTTTTCCAAATGTGGGGGAACCTTTTCTGATATCAACCGCCACATCCAGAATAGTACCTGCCAATGCCCGCACCAGTTTAGCCTGGGCAAATGGTGGGATCTGGTAATGTAAACCCCTGATGACCCCATAAGAGGAGCGTGATTGATTATCCTGTACAAATACAGTTTCAACCCCTGCCCCACCAAACATTTTCTGATTATATGCTTCGAAAAAAAATCCCCGGCTATCTTCAAATACCGTTGGTTCAAATACCAATAAATCCGGAAGTCCTGTTTCTATAAAAGGCATTAGATACTTAGATTTTATTTTAATTGTGGCGTTTCGATCCTTCGACTTCGCTCAGGATCTTTCTATCGTTTTGCGTATTGCTCTTCGTAATAATGCTGATAATCGCCCGAAGTTACGTGCTTTATCCAATCTTCATGCTGGAGGTACCAGTCAACTGTTTTTTCCAGGCCCTCTTCAAACTGAAGCGAAGGTTCCCAGCCCAGTTCTTTATTCAGTTTTGTTGCGTCAATGGCATACCGCATGTCGTGACCGGGACGGTCTGTTACATAGGTAATCAGTTTGGCAGAAGTGCCTTCAGGGCGGCCAAGCTTTGTATCCATGACCTTGCACAACAAATGAACGATGTCGATATTCTTCCATTCATTAAAACCACCCACATTATATTTATCGCCTGTTTTCCCTTTATGAAAGATCACATCGATGGCGCGGGCATGGTCTTCAACAAATAACCAGTCGCGCACATTCTCGCCTTTGCCGTATACAGGCAATGGTTTGTTATTTTTGATGTTGTTGATCATTAACGGGATCAGCTTCTCGGGAAAATGGTATGAACCGTAGTTGTTACTACAGTTGCTCATTACCACCGGTAAACCATAGGTATGATACCAGGCCATGACAAAATGGTCTGATGACGCCTTGGAAGCTGAATAGGGAGAACGGGGATCGTAAGCAGTTTCTTCTGTAAAGAACCCTTCCTCTCCCAGTGAGCCATACACTTCATCGGTTGATACATGCATGAAACGCTTCCCTGCCATTTTAGTAGAAGAAGCCGCCCAGTTTTTGCGGGCAATGTTCAGCAGCGTAGCGGTACCCAATACATTTGTTTTTACAAATGCCAGTGGGTCAAGGATCGAACGGTCAACATGGCTTTCTGCCGCCAGGTGGATCACGGCATCAAATGCATATTTATCAAACAAAGCCTCAATACGGTCTGCATCGGTTATATCAGCTCTTTCGAATTTGTAATTAGGTGCATCCTGCACATCTTTCAAATTCTCCAGGTTGCCGGCATAGGTAAGTGCATCGGCATTCACGATCAGGTACTGGGGATATTTGTTTATAAACAAACGCACTACATGTGAACCGATAAACCCGGCCCCACCAGTGATCATGATCGTTCTTGAAAAGGTGCTCATGGTATATTAATTAAAGGAGAACACGAAACGTTATTTTGCAACAAACTCTTTGGGCTGTTTAAACCATTCTTCTTTGGGCAATGATCTGAAATACTCGTAGGTCACTTTCAATCCTTCTCTTCTGCTCACTTTTGGTGTCCATCCCAGTATTTCCTTTGCCCGGGTAATATCCGGCTGCCGTTGTTTGGGATCATCAACAGGCAATGGTTTGTATACAATTTTTTGTGTTGTTCCGGTCAATGCAATGATCTCTTCGGCAAATTCCAGCAGCGATATTTCATCAGGATTACCCACGTTAACAGGTTGATGGTAATCGCTCATTAATAACCGGTATATTCCTTCAATAAGATCGTCTACAAAGCAAAAACTGCGGGTTTGTGAACCATCGCCAAATACGGTCAGGTCTTCACCACGTAATGCCTGGCCAATAAAGGCAGGCAGTGCACGGCCATCATTCAACCGCATACGCGGGCCATAGGTATTGAAGATGCGTACGATGCGGGTTTCAACGCCATGGAAAGTATGGTACGCCATGGTCATTGCTTCCTGAAAACGTTTTGCTTCATCGTATACTCCACGTGGACCTACAGGGTTTACATTACCCCAGTATTCTTCATTTTGCGGATGCACCAGGGGATCGCCATAGATCTCTGAGGTAGAAGCTACCAGAATGCGGGCATTCTTTGTTTTGGCAAGACCCAGGCAGTTATGCGTACCCAACGATCCTACTTTCAACGTTTGAATAGGAATTTTCAGATAGTCGATGGGACTGGCTGGTGAAGCAAAATGTAATATATAATGCAGTTCGCCGGGAATATGAATGAATTTCGAAACATCGTGGTGATAGAACTCAAACTGTTCCAGCTTGAATAAATGTTCAATATTGCGCAGGTCGCCGGTAATCAGGTTATCCATACCAATAACATGGAAACCTTCTTTTACGAACCGGTCGCATAAGTGTGACCCTAAAAAACCGGCTGCTCCGGTAATAAGTACTCTTTTTCTTGACATGAGAAAGGTTTATTAGTTATTATTTAGCACCGGGATCAGCTACTAACCGGCCCACGCTTTCGTAGTAAAATCCTAATTCTTTAATAGCATCTGTTTCAAACAGGTTGCGTCCGTCGAAGATCACTTTGTTTCTAAGTGCCGTTACGATCTTCAGGAAGTTAGGCGTGCGGAATTCATTCCACTCGGTGGCGATGATCAACGCATCGGCGCCCTCCAGACAATCGTATTGATTGTCGGCGTATTGAATTTTATCGCCCAACAAAGCCCGCACATTGTTCATGGCCTCGGGGTCATACGCACAAATAGAAGCGCCTTCTTTTACCAGTTCATCGATGATATATAAAGCCGGTGCTTCACGAATATCATCAGTATTAGGTTTAAACGCCAGACCCCACAGGGCAAAACGTTTTCCTTTCAGGTTATTCTTGAAATATCTTTTGATCTTGGGAAGCAGGTGCAGTTTTTGTCTTTCATTCACATCCATTACTGCATTCAGGATCTGGAAATCGTACTCTACTTCTTTGGATGATTTCACCAGCGCCTGTACGTCTTTGGGAAAACAACTGCCGCCATACCCGATGCCCGGGAACAGGAAGCGTTTTCCAATACGATCGTCACTGCCAATACCCCGGCGTACCATATCAACATCGGCGCCCAGGCGCTCGCACAACTGGGCTACTTCGTTCATAAAAGAGATCTTGGTAGCCAGGAAGGAGTTAGCGGCATATTTAGTCAGCTCGGCTGAGCGAACATCCATATAAATGATAGGGTTGCCTGAACGCACAAACGGTGCATACAATTCGCCCATTACTTTGCGGGCCCTTTCAGAAGCAGCGCCTATTACAACCCGGTCGGGTTTCATAAAGTCCTCTACTGCTACCCCTTCGCGCAGGAACTCGGGGTTCGACACCACATCAAAGTCGCCTACATATGTTTTAGCAATGGCTGCATATACTTTTTCAGCAGTACCAACAGGCACGGTACTTTTATCAACGATCACTTTATAATCGGTCATCAGTTCGCCCAGATCTCTGGCAACACCCAGAATGTATTTCAGATCGGCGCTTCCATCTTCACCGGGAGGTGTTGGCAATGCCAGGAAAACGATCTCCGCATCTCTGATACCTTCCGATAAACTAGTGGTAAAGCGTAAGCGTTCTTCTTTAACGTTACGAAGGAATAATTTTTCCAGACCTGGTTCATAAATGGTGATCGTACCGGAAGAAAGTTTTTCTACCTTTTTTTTATCGATATCCACGCAGGTAACATCGTTACCGGTTTCTGCAAAACAGGTTCCGGTTACCAGACCTACGTAGCCCGTGCCTACAACTGCGATTTTCATTTTAAAGTTAATTTAATGGTGCCTTAACGCTAATTAGTTACTGTTTATTAATAAACTCCAATACTTTACTGGTAATAAACTGGAGCTGTTCAGTACTCAGTTCGGTATGCATAGGTAAGGAAATTACACGTTCAGTGAGCCAATCGGTTGTTGCCAACTCATATTGGGCGCCACCAAAGGCCTCAAACATTTTCTGACGATGTGCAGGTACCGGATAATAGATCATTGAGGGAATACCATGACCAGCCAGGAACTGGTTCAGAGCATCGCGGTCAACGCCTTCGAGCAATAAAGTATATTGATGGAAGACGTGATTGCTATAGGACGCCCTGTATGGAACCGTGATCTTTGCATTTTCGGCAAAAGCCTTATCGTAAAAATCAGCGGCAGTGCGACGTGCGGCAATATATTCATCCAAACGTGGCAGCTTTACATTCAACACAGCTGCCTGTATGCTGTCGAGCCGGCTGTTACAGCCAACACGATCGTGATAATATCTTTTTGACTGGCCATGGTTGGCAATCATTTTCAACGCTTCAGCCAATGCATCATCGTTGGTAAAGATAGCGCCACCATCACCATAGCAACCCAGATTTTTAGAAGGAAAGAAAGAAGTGGTACCAATGGTACCCAGGGTACCCGTTTTTTTAACGGCGCCATTGCTCAGGGTAATATCGCCCCCGATTGCCTGTGCATTGTCCTCAATGACCGGGATCTTATGACGGTTGGCTATTTCCATAATGGCTTCCATATTGGCTGCCTGTCCGTATAAGTGAACGGGGATAATAGCCTTTGTTTTGGGCGTTATTGCCTTTTCAATGGCTATGGGATCAATACAAAAGGTTTTGGGATCTACTTCTACAAATACAGGTTTTAACTGTAACAACGCCACTACTTCGGTAGTAGCAATAAAAGTAAATGAAGGGGTGATCACCTCATCGCCAGGTTTCAGATCCAAAGCCATTAATGCGATTTGAAGGGCATCGGTTCCATTGGCACAGGGAATAACATGTTTAACTCCCAGGTATTTACTTAACCCGGCAGCAAAATCCTGAACCGCTTTTCCGTGAATGAAAGCGGTGGTATTTATTACTTCCTGAATTGCTGCATCTACTTCTGCCTTTATTTTCGCGTATTGCTGCTTTAAATCAACCATTTGTATGGGCTGCATTCCTTATCCTTTTTTTAATTAAAACGGGCACAAACGTACTGCAAAAAAACGGTGTAAGCAAGCATATACCCAATAGTGGTATCAGGAAACTCCCGAATCTACAACCATATGTAAATTTATTGTGGTATATAATCAGTGCCGGGAGGTATTAGTTTTTCGCTATTTGACAATTCTGGTGATAAAAACGACATTTGTTGTTTTCTGAAATCAAATTATTACCGTGCACCTGTTTATTTACAATATCTTTTTGTTTTTATACACTGTTGGAATCCGAATTACCGCCCTGTGGAACCCCAAGGCGCGGAAATGGCGTAATGGAAGAAAGGATATCTGGACTGAATTAAAGACAATCAGGGCGGGCGAGGCAGAGAATGGAGGTCCGCTTGTTTGGATGCATTGCTCATCCCTGGGCGAATTTGAGCAGGGACGGCCGGTACTGGAAGCCATAAAACAACAATATCCCACTGCCAAAACTTTACTCACCTTCTTCTCCCCCAGCGGCTACGAAGTGCGGAAAAACAATTCCGGCGCCGATTTCGTGATGTACCTGCCAATGGATTCAAAAGCCAATGCCCGCAAATTCATCAGCCTGGTGCAACCCAACCTGGTAATCTGGATCAAATACGAATACTGGTTCTATTATTTAACTGAATTAAAAAAGAAACAGGTTCCCCTGTTGTTGGTATCAGGCATTTTCAGACCCGACCAGCCCTTCTTTAAATGGTATGGCCGCCTGCACTGGTATATGCTGGAAAGTTTTAATCACCTGTTTGTTCAAACCGATACCTCAAAAGAATTACTGCGCACTATTGGCTTTACCAATAATGTAAGCGTAAGTGGCGACACCCGCTTCGACCGCGTTGTTCAGATTGCCGAACAGTTCAAACCCATTGACCTGGTTGAACAGTTTTGTGGTAACAGCAAAGTGATTGTTGCAGGCAGCACCTGGACAGAGGATGAAGAGGAATTGGACCATTATGCCAATACACATTCCGATATAAAGTTCATTATTGCGCCACATGAAATACATGAAGAGCACCTGAAGGAAATTGAAAAGTTATTCAAACACAGCATCCGGTTCTCAAAACTGGCGGCACACCTCTCTCCTTCGCCCAGGCCAGTGGCCAGAAATAAACAGTTGCCTTCAGAAAAGCAGGAGCCCAATACATTGATCATCGACAATATTGGCATGCTTTCGAAGCTGTATAAATATGCAACTATTACGTATATAGGGGGTGGCTTTGGCGATGATGGCGTACACAATGTGCTGGAGGCTGCCGTATACGGCAAACCGGTGGTGCATGGACCTGTGTACGAAAAATACATTGAGGCAGTTGAACTGGTACAGGCGGGCGGCGCCTTAGTGATTAATACGGCGCTGGAATTGGAGAAAACGTGCAACGACCTGCTGACAGATACCGATAGTTACCAGGTAAGCTGTCAGGCAGCCCGTAATTACGTTTATAATAAAAAAGGAGCAACAGAAAAGATAATGCAATACATTCAGGAGAACCGTCTTTTAACCAGCTGATAAAAGTGGCGGGTGCTTTCCTTGTTTTCGTCCCAGCCCAGTTTTACTTTTAATTCCCGTTCAATCCAGTACTGGGCTTCAGGCAATATGCGAAAACCATTAATGGTTTTTATGCTGCGTTCATACATCACTTCGTCGTTGCGGAAAAGTTCACTGATAAATACAAAACGATCATTGATACCGATAGCCCGGCGCAGATCGCGTACCGGCGCATCGTTCAACACATGCGCAACTTCTTTCACCTCTTCTTTTAACTTTTCATTAAGGGAAGAGCTTTTAGTTGCCATCACTTCATTCAGTTCTTTAACAACCTGTTGATGCGCTAAAGTGGGTACTTCGCGCAGGGGATCAATTTTCCACCCATATTCAGCCTGGGCGTCATGGTGATGACCATTATTACCATTAGTACCGTTGTGGTTGTTATTTTTTTCCACATTTCCATTAGTGCCTTTTCCGTTCACCACTGCCGGGGTAACTACCACAGGTAAAGCTTCTTCGACAACAACCGGAGTTTCCACTACAATCGGAGTTTCCACTACAGCCGGAGCTTCTACAACAGGCGCCTGTACTTCAACCGGTGGTTCTACAGCCGCCGCGGGGGTATTTACCACCTTTGGTGTGGGGTTTTCCACCACTACAGGCCGGGCCTGGTAGCTATGACCATTAGCCGCCGGCATTACCACCGCCACTTTGGATGAGTTAACAACCCGGTGTGTGGACGTTGACATCTGTACCAATTCTGTTTCAATTAATTGGGCAGTTACTAATAGTTGAAACGGATCGGCGTTTTGTGCAAATTGTTCATTTAATTTGCCAATAAGTTGTGCTAAACGTTCCATAATAAGCGGGTACTTTTTTATGGTTAGAGTTAATTGATTGATGGTTAGAGCTAAATGATAAAGTTAACAATTATTGTACCTATTTCCGTTAAGATGTTTATAGAACCAAATATATCGGGTGAGCGCCGGGGCAGTATTGAAGTAATTTGCGGGTCTATGTTTTCCGGAAAAACCGAAGAATTGATCCGGAGACTAAAACGGGCAAAGATCGCCAACCTGCGGGTAGAAATCTTTAAGCCTAAGATTGATGTACGGTATGATGTTCACAACATTGTATCGCACGACGAAAATGCCATTCTAAGTACGCCTATTGATAACTCACAAACCATTTTATTATTGCATAATGAAGCTGACGTAATTGGTATTGACGAAGCGCAATTCTTCGACGATCAGTTACCTGACGTGTGCGATCAGCTGGCATTAAAAGGAAGACGCGTCATTGTGGCGGGTTTGGACATGGATTATACCGGAAAACCCTTTGGGCAAATGCCCTTTCTGCTAGCCAAAGCCGATTATATAACCAAGCTGCACGCCATATGTGTTAAATGTGGCAATATTGCCAATTATTCCTTTCGTAAAAAGGCTGATAAAACACAGGTATTGCTGGGTGAAAAGGATCTGTACGAACCACGGTGCAGAAAGTGTTATTATGAAGTACCATAAGCAATTTGCAAATGAATGTTAATATTGCATCGCTTAACTTAAAACATTTATCAAATCGTTGAATCACATAATTGCGCTAATTAAGAAAGACCTGTTGCTGGAAATAAGACAGCAATACACTTTTTACGGTATCCTGTTGTATGTAGCCTCCACCATCTTTGTTTTATACCTGGCCATGAACCAGCCCGAAGAAAAAGTATGGAACGGGTTGTTCTGGATGATACAGTTATTTATTTGTGTGAATGCGGTAGCGAAAAGTTTTCTGCAGGAAAGCCATGGCCGTATGTTATACTTTTATACCATCGCGGGCGCGCGCGATTTTATTCTTTCCAAATTATTATTCAATGCCGGGTTAATGATAATCATGAGCCTGGTAAGCCTGGTGTTGTTTCAATTGTTGATGGGCAATCCCCTGCATAATCCCATCCGGTTTATCGGTTTTGTTTGTTTAGGCGGTTGTAGCCTGAGCCTGGTATTTACTTTTCTGGCAGCCATAGCCGCCCGTGCCCGCCAGGGCGCAGCCCTAATGGCCATTATGGGTTTTCCACTGATTATTCCGCAGGTATTGCTGCTGATGAAAATGTCGAACACCGCTTTTGCCGATATTATCCAGGTGGGTCTATGGCAGATCGTTTTGCTGCTGGTAGCGCTGGATGTGCTCGTGATTGCCCTCGCAGTTATACTATTCCCTTTTTTGTGGAAAGATTGACGCCAGAAACCACAGGTAATCCAAAAACCCCTTCCAATTACTTTCTTTCCCCTAATTTTGCCCCACCTCAACAAACTACAGCACTCTATGCAGTGGAAATGGTGGAAAATACTGAGTATTGTTTTTTTGGTCTATACTTTCATTTTTGGTTTTATAGTTCCGCTTCCTTATGAAACGGCCTATGCCAACAGCAATCTGTATGAAAGCATGCGCAATTTCTTCTTTCACGTGCCCATGTGGTTCAGCCAGTTAGCACTTATTACAGTTTCACTGTATTATTCTATAAAATACCTGCGCAAGCCCGATCCGCTTTACGACATTTACGCCACCGAATTTGCCCGTACCGCCACGGTGCTGGGATGTTTGGGCCTGGTAACCGGTTCAATTTGGGCCAACTACACCTGGGGTTCCTTTTGGAGCAACGACCCCAAACAAACAGGCGCGGCCATTGCCCTGCTTATTTACATAGCCTATTTTGTGCTGCGTAATTCCATGCCCGATATGGATAAAAGAAGCCGGGTAGCGGCGGTTTATAACATTTTCGCTTATTTTATTTACATACCCATGATCCTGATACTACCGCGGCTAACGGAATCGTTACACCCCGGCGGTAAAGGAACAGAGGGAAACCCTGGCCTTGGTGGCAGCAGCCTCGATGCTAACATGCGCCTCGTTTTTTACCCCGCCGTACTGGGTTGGATTCTTTTAGGCACCTGGATATCCACCCTTAGGTTGCGCGTTCGATTACTGGAAGAGAAAAAACATTCCGCATAATTTTTAGTATGAAGCAACTAATTGTAACCCTGATCGTTTTATTTGTCCAATTAATAGCCCGTGCCCAGGACTCTACGAAACATGTAGCACAAACGCCAACAGGTTTGGCCGCCGGAAACAAGATCTATGTTGTGCTGGTAGTTGCCGTAACTATTCTGGCGGGGTTGTTCCTGTATGTAATCCGGCTCGACAGAAAGATCTCAAAGCTCGAAAAACAAAGTTCTTTATAACGGTGAATATGCCCGCCCGGATCGATCGTTCGGACGGGGTAATGAGGCGTTGCCTCTGCAAAATTTATAACGATTAGTTGATAGAACCCTATTATCAACTTCAACTTGCTATATACTGCTCAAAACATAAACAAAAACAGCTTAGTCATGTCAGATTACAGTTTTTTTGGCGCGGTGGAGAAGAGTTTCGATAAAGCCGCGCAATTCACCACCTGGGATCCCGGTATCCTGGAACAGATCAAACAATGCAATGCCGTTTATCGCATGCATTTTCCGGTAAAAATCGGTGATAAGATCGAAGTTATCAAAGCCTATCGCGTTCAACACTCCCATCACAAATTTCCCTGTAAAGGCGGTATTCGTTTTGCCCTTTCAGTGAACCTCGATGAAGTAATGGCCCTGGCCGCCCTTATGACCTATAAATGCGCTAT
>NZ_JBJMLX010000079.1:0-10879 GCF_045805085.1 Niastella sp. | reverse complement strand
CCAGTGCAAAATGGCCATCCACCACCAGTACTTTATGGTGCATGCGGCGGCCGAAATAAAAATGTTCGCTTTTTAAAAGGGGTTCAAAAAAACGGAAGTGAACACCGGCTGTGTTAAATTCCTTGATAAATCCGGCCGACAATTCTTTGGAGGCATAGCCATCGGTGAGCAGGTAAACCTTAACGCCTCGTTTGGCGGCTTCGATCAGTGCGGCGCCCACCATTCTGCCGGTTTCATCATCTTCATAAATGTACACCTGCAGGTGTATGGAGTGTTGTGCCAACTCAATCAGGTGAGTGAGCACAGAAAAATATTCTCTGCCACCCCTTACGAGTTTCACCTTGTTGTAGGGAAGCCAGGCTGATGATCTGTTATCGTTACCGCGCAACATAGCCACCAAACTACAAAAATTATGCACGCAGTGTTGAGCCGGTTATTTTTTACCGGGGTGTACAGTGATATTATGTTTGGAAATGGTGAAGGTAACGCCGCCGGTATACTCCAGCATTTGCAACACGGCCTTAATATCTGATGTTCGTTGTACTTCGCCGCTGAAGTGCAGGGAAGGCACCCCTTTATCGTAGGCAACATCCACGTCGTACCAGCGGGACAGTTCATTCATCACCATGATGAGCGACGTATTGCGGAAAACAAAATCGCCGTTCTTCCAGGCTATTTCCTGTTTTATATCGGCGTCTTCAATTGTGGTGGTGGTATCTTTTGCGATTAATTTTTTGCCCGGCGAAAGCATGTTGGTTTTATTGTTCCGGTTCACTTTTACCAGCCCCTCTACCACCGTTGTTTGCGACCGGTTGTCTTCTTTATAGGCCAAAATGTTGAAGGCAGTACCTACGGCCTGTACTTCCATATTATCTACCGAAACAATGAATGATTTTTTAAGACCTGAAGGCAACAAGGAGGACTGCACTTCAAAATAGGCTTCTCCCGTTAGGGCAACTTTACGGTCAGGGCTGCTAAAGTGAGCGGGGAACTGCAGGGTAGAAGCGGAGTTGAGCCAAATATGGGAACCATCATCCAGTATAACCTCATATTCGCCACCACGGGGTGTGCGAATGGTATTGAGGGCAGTCGTATTGGCTTGTTCATCGGTTAATTTAAACTTCAGTAGCCCGTTTCTGATCTTTTTCACTATCACATTGCCCTGTTGCGCAATGTCGCCATTATTCATTTCATTCAAAACAATGGAGGTGCCGTCGCCCAGGATCAGGACTGCTTTTTTTGAATCGGGTGCCGTGCCCGGTGTTTTCTTTTGTGCTACCACCGCTGTTTTGGGCGCTGATCTCTTGGTTTTGTCTAAAGCAAAATAGGCGACCCCACCGGCCACCAATAACAATACTGCTGCAACCATGTACCACCAGATCCTGAAGTGCAGGCGTTTTCCGGCAGGTTCATTGTTGGGGAAGATCTTTTGGGAAAGTTGTTCATAAGCCAGATCAGGATCGTAGGATTCTAACTCGTTCAGGTCGTTTCCCAACTTTTCCTGGTTATGCAGGTCTTCATATAATTTATAGTTGTCGCCATTTTCCTGGAGCCAGGTGTCCAGTTCCTGCTTTTCCGTTGGGGTAAGCCTGTTCTGCAGGTCCCCGAGGAGCAGCGAGGCGATGTGTAATCCTTTTTCAGTCTGTTGTTCATTCATAAGAAAAGTTTAATACTTGATTGATGGTACTGGCTGCTTTCTTCCTTTTCCAATGCATCAATTTCGGTGCAGTTGATTTGGTGTTGCGATTTGCTATTATTGTAAAAACAACAATTGATATCAATTGTACTAAAGGGCATGGAAAATAATTTAATAAATTAACCAAAATCTAGAAAGTTATTTAAGGAAAGGGTAGGAATGCTAATGGTTGAGCCGGAATATAAGGGTTCGCTTAATATTTACATAATATACGGGGATTTTGAAAAAAAAGACACCCTCTTATATAATAAAACAAATAATATCTACGATTGGCCTAAACAAAAGTTCAAAAAATAAAAGGTAATGATTGAGATCAAGTGAAGTATAGTTATTGTTAATATGTAGGTGGGAATTTGACTGGTTGATGAGTTAATCAGTTTACTGATTAACATGCTGGAGATATAGGTAGTTTATTCACGGGTATCAATTGCTGGTTTGTTAATTCTTTAGTTTGTTAGTTTTTTGGTTTGTTAGTTCTTTAGTTTTGGTTTCTGTGTTCTAAGTTAATGTTTCTGGGTTCTTAGGTTGGTAAGTTCTTTGGTTCGTAAGTTTTTAGGTTCGTAAGTTATTGGGTTCTTAGGTTAGTGAGTTTGTATGTTTCGAGCCTCGACTCTCCTCCCTGGCAAGATCACGATTTAGGTCTTATGTATTCATTGCTCGTTTGCCTTCTGCCTCGCCCGCCGTCCGCGTGTCGCTGAAGCTTTAGCCGAGGCGCAAGCTTTAGCGTAGGAGGGCCTATTGTCTATTATCTATTGCTGATTGCCTATTGCTGATTGCCTATTGCTGATTGCCTATTGCTGATTGCCTATTGCTCCCGCCGGAATAATAGAAAAGCCGGGTAAGACTACCCGGCCGTGGGGGATTCCTGCGCCTCTTCTGTACCATGAAGAGGGATAATTGATGCACATTAGAGGAATGCGAATATGAGAAAAGTAATCCTGCTATACAGGATATAATAACCTATAAAGACCATAGTGACATGTGTATGCCATATGGATACTATATACTTGTTTACAAACTAATCAGAGAGATGCCTTTGGAAAATTGTACTACTAATGAGGAGCCTATAGATGCTATGTTATTAATACACTAGAATTTGTATTGTGTATTGAAGGATCAGGTTTTACGTGTTGCTTAACGGAGCAAAGACAATAACTTTATAAAGAGGTTCGAATTTTAAAAAGAAAGGGAGAGTAGAAACACTCCCTTGTAGTGACCCAACCAAACAGTCACATGAGATTCCCGCTCGACATTCCGTCTTCTTGCCTGGCTGAAAGAACAAGAAGTACAGATGATAACATCGGGCGGACAAAAGAGGCCTAGTTAAGGCTAATTGTTCATTTATAGTTCAGGATTAATAACTAACCCCTTACATAGTAACGCCTGCAACAGCATTAAAAAAACAACTCTTAACAGCAGCCTGTATAATGTTGTATATTGTACTAACGGTACTTTATTATGTACAACATTTGCTGTATCTTCTTACATATTATTTAATAAAATTGCGAATGCGTTTTTGATGGCTATACTCTATAACAATACTTATTAAATATATCTAAGCGTAAAGAACTTTTATTTGTACTTATTCAAGTGTGTATCCCGCACGGCCGAATAAATTATCAGTTTAGTATTAAAACAACTTACCGGCCTTTCTTTACTAGTCTAACTCAAAAAAAATTTAATAAAACTTAAGAAATGCGTATTTCCACCTATCCCGGTTGGGATTTTCGCAATAAAACTGATGTTTAGGCAGATAAATACATGTTTTGGCAGCTGTCTGAGGTTTCACTCAGGAAGGTACATAAAAGCATAATGGCCATTATATCGCGGTCGCGAAGCCTTGTCTTTAATAATTGAATGGCCCTTGCTTTTTGATTTTTAACGGTATGAACAGAGATGTTCAGCACTTTTGCCACTTCCTGGTTTTTTAAGCCTTCCAGGTACGCCAGCTTCAACACTTTGCCACATTGCTCGGGCAGGTTATTGATCTCGTTCATTATTTCTTTTAGCACCTCGGCCCTGATCATTTCATTTAAAACAAACTCTTCTTTTTCACCGGTTAAATAAGCCAGTTGTTTCTGGTTAAGCGAATCGCGTTTAGCTTGCTTTAAATAATTTAAACAGGCATTACGCACCGTGATGTACATAAAGGCCTTGATGTTTTGCGTGCTCTCAAAATCACCACGCTTGTTCCATAATTTTATAAAGGACTCACCAACAATATCTTCTGCAGCAGCTCTGTTGGCCACCAGGCGTTCGGCAAAAAGGCACAAAGGACTGTAAAACTGCTTTAACAGGGATTGTAAAGCATCGGGACCACCTTTTTTTAAAGTATCGATTATATCAATTTCCATCGGAACTGAACGCATTAGGAAGAGTGTTTTTTGCTACCTTAATGATAAAGTCTATTTAATATACAATAAGTTACGGTAAATACTAAACGTATTACGGGTATGGCATGCTATTCTTTATTTCTGGTTCAGCCGGCATGGGGATACTGATACAATAAGATAAGGAGCAATTGTTACCGGAGAATAAAATGGTAACCTGGGTGGCATTATCTGCAAATTAAAATTACATTAAGTATTACTAACACAAGATTACACGTAAAAAATATATTCTCAAAATCAAGTATGGATTAAGGTGACTTTTTTAGTGCACAAATAGCTCTAATAACTGCACATAATGACAATGTTAGTATCATGCATGCTGCATTTACTGATCTTGGTCAGTAAGCAAAAACCATATTGCAGAAAATGTTGTACCAAAACAGGTGCTGTTATACCTAAATAGGTTTAAACACCCTTTTAAATCAGAACGGTGGCCATTGCCTTTTATGGGCGATTGCTCCTGGTGAGGCCGGAAGCTATTACCAATTGCTCATTGCCAATTGTTTATTGCCTATTGCTTATAACTGGTTACATCGGTAATTTTTACCGAATTGATCAATGGGTGTAGCGTGTTCAGCACAAAACTAAATTCCTGGTTAATGATGAGGGAGGGGAGTTTTATCAGCAGGTAGCCGGTTTCGGCTAATAAGGAAGAACCAAGGTCCCGGTTTTCATTGCTATGGGGCCGCTGCAGCCAGTTAGCCGGCAGGTCGGCCACCGATAACGACCGCATGGAATGTTCCGGTACTTCAAAAGTGGCAAAGGAAAGGGCAGGTGGCATGGTTTTCAGGCCGGTGTGCGCTGTATATTCCAGTAACGAAAGCGCCCTGCTTTCCGACAAATAAATACAGGGAATGCCTTCATGGTTCCAGCTGCCACCATTTATTTTGGCGCCCATACCCGTTAGGTCATAGGCATGTTTCGTTTTTACGATCCTGTAAAGCCGCATATGATAGGTGCCGTTAGGTTAATATTATATCAGCATTAGTATACGCCGTATTCTATTCTACCCAATTCTTTTTTTACTTCTTCAATCCCGTACAGGGTATCTAACAGTTCAAGGGGCGATTTGCCACCCAGGCCGTTGTTTGGTATTCTTATCCATATGTTGAAGATCTCCCTGCATTCAAACACTTCGCGGCCATAACAAAGTATTTCAGCTAAATGCATAATGCGTTCGCTGGTTGAGGGGTCGAACCGGTCGTCGCCCTTCTTATTAATAAGCGTAGTTCGGGAAATTGATAATAAATTACTTAAGGTGTCGTAATTTAAATCGGTTTCTGATTTAATGGCTTCCAGTTGTTTTTTACTGATGCCGGTTTTTACTATGCCGATCTTGTACTGGGAAGAGAGTGCATCGAATGGAAGGGTAGGTAAGCCTCTTTCTATTGATGAGGAGCGGGGAGAGGCGGCTTCTGGTTCGGCAGCTTCAAGGATGCCAGTTTGGGCATAAGGAGTTTCATGAGGTTTTTGATGCTCATTCATAAGGTTAATGGTGTTTACACAAAGCTACGTGTTTCCCCCTAAAGCCCCATGCCTGCACCCCATTCCTGCATTTTTATTGATCAAAAACAATTCCTGATCGTTAGTTTGTTCGTTATAGTGATGACCGTTGCGTGAGGTAAAAAGGAATTTCAATGTGTTCGGTAGATTGATCCAGGATCAGCTGGGCGGTTTTTTCTCCCATCATTTGAAAATCAGTAGATATGGTGGTGATGCCGTTAAGGATGATCTTTTTGAGCGGCGTTTCGTTGTACGATATAACGCCCACGTGCCTGCCTACCTTCAGTTTGGTGGCCAGTATTTTTTCTATCAGGATCACCAGGTCGTTTTCCATGAGGTTAATAAAAACCTCGCCTTCCTTGATGGGCTCATTGGCTATATCGTGCACCACTTTATAGTTGAATGCATATTGCTGACAGAACCGGTAAAAGCCTTTTAATATTTCAACCGGGTGGTAGGTGTATTCGGGGAAAATGATCTTGATGGTATGGTACTTACTCAGCGCTTCCAGCGATTGTTCCAGCGCATCGTAAATATCTTTTTCAAAGTTCTCATATACGGCGCCGAATTTCCCTTCAACCCCCGGCACCAGCTTATCCATCAATATCAGTTTTTCCCTGGGCAGCGTATTGATGATCTCGTACGCATTTTCGCCTCCATCTAAAAAATGGGGAATGATCACATAATGGGTGTAATCATTCTTTTTATTTTGAATGAGCCGTTTAAAAAAAGCAAAATCATTATTGTAAATATAAAAGTCAACGGAAGCCATTTCGCCCAGGGATGAAACAAAGGCATCGTAAATAATTTTTTTATGCGGGCTCAGTTTATTGAAAAGAAGGAATATCTTCAGATGCTGACCCACTTCGGTGTTCTTTACAAAGTATCCTTTCCCCGGCACCGAACCCAGTATACCAATTTTCTTAAGGTGTTTGTAGCCTTTTTCCGCCGTATCCCTGGAGATCTCAAATTCAAAGCTCAGTTCGTTGATCGAAGGCAGCAGCTCGTCTTTCTGGATCTTACCCTCACCAATAGCTTTTATTATGGAGTTGGCAAGCTGCAGATACTTAGGCGTGGCAGAGTAGTAATCGATAAATAAATGCTGAAATATGGAATCTTTTTTCATGATAACCTCGTCAGATGATTCGGGTACAACGGCACCACAACAAACAAACCATCGATCTTTTATTAATCCTCCCAAACTTAGTTAAAAAGCTAAATATGAACAGGTTTTTGCTCAAAAAAGACCATGATAGTACATGATGGGCTAGTAATTGGTAACTTTTACTTTCACCTTTTTAATCCGGCATAGGCTGGCCATATTGAAAAATTGCTACAAATGAATGCTATTCTTGGAGTTATATTTCACTTTTTAGGTGGATTTGCAAGCGGAAGTTTTTATATACCCTATAAAAAAGTAAAGGGTTGGGCCTGGGAAAGTTATTGGATCGTAGGTGGTTTGTTTTCGTGGCTGATAGTGCCCCCGTTAGCGGCCTGGCTTACAATCCCAAACTTTTCAGAAATTATTAGTCAGGCTGGTGGTGCGGTAATAGGCTATACGTTCTTATTTGGCATCCTGTGGGGAATTGGTGGTTTGACTTATGGCCTGGGTGTACGGTACCTGGGCGTTTCGCTGGGTAGCAGTATCATCCTGGGGCTTTGTATGGTGTTTGGCTCCCTTATCCCTTCCATTTATTATGACTTTTATCCTGCCGAAGGCAAAGATACTTTTAGTCAACTGACAGGGAACTCATGGGGGCAAACCGTCTTAACAGGACTGGCAGTTTGTGTAATTGGTATTATCATTTGTGGCCGGGCCGGTGTGCGTAAAGAAAAGGAAGTGTCGAAAGGTGGAACCGATCCGCATGGCGTGGCCGTTAAAACAGAATATAAGTTCGGACTGGGTTTGCTGGTATCCATTATTTCGGGTGTGTTGAGCGCCTGTTTCAATTTTGGGTTGGAAGCCGGAAAGCCGATGGCAGTTGTTGCCAATACCTTATGGAAGGCGGCTCACCCCGGTGAAACCGGCAATTTCCTTTATCAGAATAATGTTACTTATGTGGTGGTGTTGTGGGGTGGATTAACCACCAACTTTATCTGGTGCATGATCCTGAACGCCCGCAACAAGACCTTTGGGGATTATACAAACAAGAAAACGCCACTGCTGAGCAATTACATTTTTGCCGCGTTGGCTGGTACAACCTGGTTCCTGCAATTCTTTTTTTACGGCATGGGAGAAAGCAAGTTGGGCAATGGCCCCAGCAGCTGGATCCTGCACATGGCCTTCATCATTTTAACCGCCAATGCGTGGGGATTGATCCTGAAAGAATGGGCGGGCGTTAGCAAGAAAACTAAAACAACAGTTATTATCGGCATTATTACCATCATTGCTTCCGTATTACTGGTTGGCTATGGTAATTCGCTGAAGTAACATATATAAAGAACAAATTAAAGAACAGAATTATGTCAGCAACAAGTGCAGTAAAGTTTAAGCATGTAAGCTATTTGTGGGACGATGCCAAAGCGGCCGCCCTCAAAGGCGATGAAGTAGCATTGTTAATTTACCGGAGTAATTTGCTGGGCGCCGATCTGCGCCTTACAAACTATGGCGGTGGCAATACATCATGTAAAGCCATTGCAAAAGATCCCCTTACCGGTAAAGAAACCGAAGTGATGTGGATCAAAGGCTCAGGTGGCGACCTGGGTACTATGAAGAAAAGCGGTCTTGCTGCTTTATATGTTGAACGTTTACGCAGCCTGAAAAACGTTTATCGCGGTATTGAGCATGAAGATGAAATGGTAGAACTGTTCAACCATTGCATTTTCGACCTGGCTTCAAAAGCCCCCTCGATCGATACCCCGCTGCATGGTTTCCTTCCTTTCAAACACATCGATCACCTGCATCCCGATGCAGCCATCGCCATCGCCGCTGCAAAAGATGGAAAAAAGATAACACAGGAATTATTCAATGGAACAATAGGCTGGGTTGAATGGCAACGTCCTGGTTTCGACCTTGGGTTGAAGCTGGCTAAATGCCTGGAAGAAAACCCCGGCATCCGTGGCATCATGCTCGGTTCGCACGGTTTGTTTACCTGGGGCGATACCGCTTACGAAAGCTACATCAATACCCTGGAAGTAATTGAACGCTGCGCCGAATACATTGAAGAGAACGTAAGCAAACAAAAAGCCGTTTTCGGTGGCGCTAAAATTCAGTCACTGCCTAAAGAACAACGTAACTCACAAGCCGCTGCACTGGCGCCGGTTTTACGTGGTTTCTGCAGCAGCTATCAGAAAATGGTGGGTCATTTTACCGACGACGAAAGAGTATTGAACTTCATCAACTCTAACGATCTCGACAGACTGGCGCCCATGGGTACCAGCTGCCCCGACCACTTCCTGCGTACGAAGATCAGTCCGCTGGTGTTGAACCTGACACCTGGCGAAGACCTGAGCGACGTAAACAAGATCAAGGAGAAACTGACGCCCCAGTTCGAAGCTTACCGGGCTATGTATGCAGATTATTACAACACCTGCAAACATCCTAACAGTCCGGCCATGCGCGACCCCAACCCGGTGGTTATTCTGTTCCCCGGTGTAGGTATGTTCACCTTCTCAAAAGACAAACAAACTGCCCGTGTGGCAGCGGAGTTCTACATCAACGCCATTAACGTAATGCGTGGTGCAGAAGCCATTTCATCATATACTTCGTTACCCCGTCAGGAAGCTTTTAACATCGAATACTGGTTACTGGAAGAAGCCAAGCTGCAACGCATGCCTAAGCCCAAAGCATTATCGGGCCGCATTGCACTGGTAACCGGTAGTGCCGGTGGAATAGGGAAAGCTATAGCCAAAAAATTTGCCGATGAGGGCGCCTGTGTGATCATCAACGACAATGATGCGCAACGCCTGGAAAGCGCTAAAGAAGATTTCAGTAAATCATACAGTAAAGACGTATTTGCCGCCGTTGTACTGGATGTAACAAAGGCCAGCGATATCAAAGGCGCCTGCGACGCGGCGGCCCTGGCATTCGGTGGTTTGGACATCGTAGTGAACTGCGCTGGTCTGTCTATTTCAAAACCCATTGAAGAGCATACCGAAAAGGACTGGGACCTGTTGTACGATGTATTGGTGAAAGGCCAGTTCTTTGTAACCCAGGGTGGTGTTGAGGTAATGCGCAAACAGGCCATTGGCGGCGATGTGATCAACATCGTAAGCAAGAATGCCCTGATGAGCGGCCCCAACAACGCCGGTTACGGGTCTGCCAAAGCAGCCCAGTTACACCTGAGCCGCCTGAACGCAGCCGAATTAGGAAAAGATCACATCAGGGTGAACGTAGTGAACCCCGATGCGGTTATCAGTGACAGTAAGATCTGGGAAGGTGCATGGGCCGAAGGAAGGGCCAAGGCCTATGGCATTAAAGTAGAAGAATTACCTGGCTACTATGCCAAACGCACCCTGCTCAATGAAATTATTTTACCTGAAGACATCGCCAATGCCTGCTTCGCGGTTACAGGCGGTTTGCTCAACAAATCGACCGGTAATGTGATAAACGTTGACGGTGGAGTAGCTACAGCTTTTGTGAGATAAGATCATTAAAACTATAAAGGTGAGTCACCCTTCAAGGGTGGCCCACCTTATTCGATATTATAATATTCAACATTGCTTATGCCACGAGTCGCTTTCAAAATGCAACTTTTCAAAGGAGCCGGGGAAGAATATAAAAAAAGACATGATAAGATCTGGCCGGAGCTGTGTGATCTGTTGAAGAAGGCAGGCATCAGCGATTATTCTATATTTTTAGACGATACGACCCATAGCTTATTTGGAGTATTGAAAGCAGAAGATCCGCAGGCGCTCGATCAATTACCTGCTCAGGAAGTGATGCAGCG
This sequence comes from Niastella sp., assembly GCF_045805085.1. Lineage (NCBI taxonomy): Bacteria > Pseudomonadati > Bacteroidota > Chitinophagia > Chitinophagales > Chitinophagaceae > Niastella > Niastella sp. The sequence goes on along the minus strand of NZ_JBJMLX010000079.1, from coordinate 401 downwards.
GTGGTGGAAATATATGGCTGATATCATGGAATCAAATACCGACCATTCACCGGTTAGCATCCCCTTGAAAGAAGTTTTTTATTTACCTTAATACGAAGGAATGCTATGCTGATGGAAAAATACAAGATAGAGGAAGCTAACCACGAGACATTACAGGGGCACAAAAGGAATTTTGAATTTGTCGCCAGTGAAATAAAGAATATTGACGGACTCCTGCAAAGGCTTATTGATTTTCAAATTGCCATTCCCAGTTGGGCTCTGGGTGCAGGTGGTACCAGGTTTGGACGGTTTTCTATTGGCGGTGAGCCCCGCAACCTTGAAGAAAAAATTGAGGATGTCGGGTTACTTCATGCGCTGAATCGGTCCAGTGGTGCCATCTCCCTTCATATTCCATGGGATAT
>NZ_JBJMLX010000078.1:0-14907 GCF_045805085.1 Niastella sp. | reverse complement strand
TGACTACTGCCTGCTGGTGCAGGTAATTCACTCCGGCATTTAAACTATGCCGGCCCGTTATTTTTTTATTTGTTTTCCCAGGAGCGCCTGTACCTGCGGGTGGTGTGGCAGATTGCGCCTGGGGCGTAAATGACGCCTGCAGGGAATTGTTCCATACACCGTTGTGGCTGGTCACGTTGTTCATAGTGGTCCTGGTAATGTTATAGGTAGAAGTGGCGTTCAGCCGCAGCTTCTTATTCAATAATCCTTTTGCTGCGCTTACAGACGGACCGGTAAAATACGTGCGCGCGCCGGGCACATCCTGGATATAATAGTTACCGCCTGCGGTCAGCGACAGGTCTTTTTGCACCTGGTTAAATGTGTAACCGGCATTGGCGGTATAGAAATTACTTTTGGGCGCCGCTTCTCCGGTTTGGGTGGGTTGCGCATCACCAGCCAACTGGTAATTAAGGGTCAGCATAATGGCATGCCGAACGGTCTTATCACCAAACTGGTAAGCTGCCACGCCGTTATAGCTGGTATTTACCTGGTAAAAATTCAGGGAATCGAGCGGATTGGTAAAATAGGGATCACGCACGGGCCGGATGCGGGTATAAGTGGTAAAGTTGGAATAGGTACCATTGAACATCCAGTGCTGACTGGGAATAAAACCAATTGTACCACTGCCTACAAAACGACGGGTAGTAGTGGTTTTTGTTTTATCCAGGTTGTTTTCCTGGATGCCCACGTTACCCGATAGCTGTATGCGGTTGTTGAACAATTGTACCGAAGGCGCAATGGTTATATTGCGCATATCGTTCACCAGGTTATAAGCTCCCAGGGTTGTATATCCGGGCGCCACCCGTTCGTAGCGCAATTGCAAATTATAAAAGCCACCGGTATAACCTATGCCGGCTTGCAACGCATCGAAGTAAACGGTAGAAGCAGAAGGTGACAACACCTTCTTGAAAAAGTTATAACCGCCCTGTAAACTGTCTTCACTGCTTTTTGCGGCGCGCAGGTCGCGGTTCAATACTGAAACAGAATATTCCACATCGGCAAACACCCGCTTAAACAGGGTTTGGCGTACAGCTACTGCCACGGCCATATTTTCGCGTGGCGTAAGCGTGGCATCTGAAGGTACAAAGGGAATAGAGTTCACATCGTCCTTTGCCCTGAAGAAACAAAGGCTGTAGCTGTTGCCTTTGTCTTCATAACCGGCCTTCCAGCCAAATCCCTTGCGTTCAAATGCAGCGCTGTTATATGATTCCTTATTGGTTACGTCAAAAGGAACTGCTTTTATCAATGTGCCATACATAGCAGCCATGCGCCATTTACCGGGGCTCAACTCAACCCCTACTCCATTGAACATATGTCCGGCCAGGGTATAATTGCTGAACGTCATGCTGGTATTTCCAAAATAACCACGCGCCCATTTATAAGAAGGCGCAAATTGAAAGCGGTTAAAAGGCTGGGCGAAATGCCGGCCCTGGTTGCTGTAACTGAAGGTGAACGGCATATTATAACCGAACAGGTTAATGTTCAGGTTTCCTGAAAGGAACCAGTTGAACGGGTCGCGGCGCGAATCGATGCCGGATGCGGCATACGCTACCGTATTGGCGCTTACCGAACCACTGATCGTTACGCCTTTTTTTATGCCCAGCTCATCTATTGCCTGTGCCTGCAGCCACTGGCTGGCTGTGGTACAACATAACAAAAGGGCCAGGTTTTTAGGGTTTAGTTTCATGGGGTTTATTTATGGTAACGACAACTATCTGCTTATCACAAACTGGATGTCACGGCTGTCGTTTTCTGCAATTACTCGTAATACAAAAGTGCCATTGCTTACATTGCCCAAAGCGAAATAATCGTCGGTAATAAGCACGGGGTCGTAGGTACGGCGGATTATTTCACGGCCGGATCCCATCTCCTGCACCAGCATGATCAATTTTTGTTTTTTGCCCAGTTTAACATGCACCGAGAATTGCCCGGTATTCGGGTTTGGATATAATGTAACCGTATCAATTACTGATATGGGCGGCGTATATACCAACCCTGCTTCAGGATCGAATGGGTTCAGGTAAACGGTCTTCCGGATCGTATAGGCACAACCTTTAAAATAACCGGTCATATCTATCCAGTAATTACCAGCGCTGTTAAAGCGGATTTGGGGCGAAGCGCCATTGTCGATCACCTGCGCGGCGGGATCAAAACGCCAGTGCACCGAATCAGGAATGGGCATCGATACTTCTTTTATTACCAGTGTATCCAAAGCATATCTGCCGGAGGCTACCAGGAAGTTGATGTCGGGCATGGGGTTAGCCGGGTTGATCACCACCGGATAAACAGCCTGGCAATTATTGGCGTCTTTTACTACCACACTATAGGTGGCGGCAGGCAGGTTGGCCAATACCGGGTCATTCTGGAAAGTAGCGCCATTGTTAGACGAATACCGATATGGCGGCGTGCCACCGCTGGCGTTCATGGTAATGCTGCCATTGGAGCCCACACAAACGGGTTGGGTTGTTGTTACGGCTGTTATTGGAGCAGCAGGTTGTTTTATCTGCACGGTATCCTTACTTACACAACCAGCGCCATCGGTTACCTGCAACACATACTGGCCTGCGGCCAGTGTGCCTAATTGTGAGGTAGCATTGTTCTTACCTAACCAGTTAAATTGATAAGGCGCTTGTCCACCACTGGGCGAGGCCAGCACCGACCCGTCGTTGCCACTGAAGCACGACACATTCTTTATGGTATTTACATATTTAACTACAGGGATGGTAGAAACAATGGTAACAGCAGTTGTCCAGCGACAATCGTATTTATCTTTCACCACTACATTATAGGTGCCGGTATACAAACCCGTAAACGCCTTTGAGGGTTGAAAGGTAACCCCATTGTCGATGCTGTACTGGTAAGGCGCTCTTCCATATTGAATATCGATATCAAATGAACCAGTTGGCGTACCGGGACAAAACACTTCTTTTTTATTGTTAATAGCCCCCAGTAATGGTTGCTGCGGTTGAGAAAGGGGAATATCCTTGCTTATGATACAACCGCGCAGATCCTGTACCGTTACGCTGTATATACCTGCTGTCAGTTGTTTGAATTCGGGTGCGGACTGATAAGCCCCGCTGTTTAATGCATACTGATAACCTGTACCACTGCCGCCTGTTGCTGCAATGCTGATGATACCATTGTTACCATTGTAACAGGCCACTGAAGTGCCTTCATAATCTGATGCCTGCAAGGTGAAATCCATGGGTATGGATGGCAGGCTGATGGGATATGCGTTGGCGCCATCCACTGAACAGCCTTTGGCGTCTTCTACTTTTATGTAGTAGTCGCCATTTACAGTGAGTGGGGTGTTAGCTGTAAATGCTGTAAAGTTATTGGGTGAACCTACGGCGTAGTAGTACACATAACCACCATTACCACCAGCGGCAGTTATCTTTATTCTTCCGCCATCGGCCTTACAGGCCGCATCGGTTGTTTGTACGTTGGTTATTTCTAACAGCGCCGGTTCTATTACACTTCTTTCCTGAGAAGTGAAGATACAGCTGGCGGTTGATTTGTTATCTGACACCGTTACCCGGTACCTGCCAGGCGCAAGGGAACTAATGCTTACATCTGTGGGGAACCAGAAGTTATTATGTTTCCACGCGGCGCCATCCCAATATTCCCAATAATAGGAATAAGAACCGGAGCCACCCGTTGCAGTTGCAGTAACAACGCCATTGTCCTTACCCTTACAGGTTACTGGTGTTACAGTAAGTGAAGCCTGTAATGGACTGCGTTGCAGTACCTCTACCGGCAGGGTGAAGAGATCATCACAATTTTCATCGGCCGGTTTTGTAAGCACTACCTCGTAATTACCAGCCGGCAAATCAGTGAATGAACCTGTATTATTAGTGCTTATTGTAGTGCCTCCGCTTTTTAAAGTAAATACATACCGGCCACTGCCGCCATCACCCTTCACCAAAATGGCGCCATCGCTTCCGCCATAACAGCTTACACTATCTCTGTGCTGCAAGGTTGCCAGCAATGGTGGTGGGGCTATCAATACAACAGTCGTATCCACACCCGCACAGGTCAACCGGGCGGCATCCAACACTTTTACCTGGTATTTGCCTGGCAACAGGTTTCCAAATACCTGTTTCACATTGGGCGTTGCAGAAATTTCTGTTGTCTTTATATTGTCTTTGAATAATTGATAGGTATACGAACCCATTCCCTGCAACACATTCACCACTACACTGCCATCGGCGGGATTGTAACAGCTGGGCTGATTAAATACCGCGTTCCCCTGTGTTTTTACCGGTTCGGTTAAGGTTATTACCTGGGTAACTTCGGGCGTACAGGCATTCCTCATAGCAATGGTATATTCATCGGCCGGCAAACCGGTGCGCTCATAAAGATTACCTGTAATGACAGCGTACGCTTCATTGAGTTCAGGATGATTCTTTGCGGTAAGTTTAAATTCATAACCACTGGTGGGATCTCCGCCATCAGCCTTCAACGAGAACTTACCATCATTCGATTGAAAACAGGTAAGATCGGTAGCTGATTGTTTTGTTAGCGTAAGCGCGGGGTACTGATCGATGGTGATGTTAATGGGTGAATAACAGGTCCCCGAGCTTTCACCGGGATTGATCACCCACAAGGTATATTGCCCTGCAGGCAGGTTATCGATCACGATGGGGGCATCGCTTGCCGATTTAGGTACATTCACCAGGCCATTACTTTGCTTTTCTATCTGTCCGCAATTACTTGTGATCGAACCATCGGGGTTGAAGACGATCTGACAGGGGTTTGAATTGTTCCATCCATTCTTTAACAGCCAGCGTACCTGCGAATAAGGTGTATTGATAGCATTATAAGGGATCTCCGCCTTCCCATTGAGCGGAAATACGCAGGAAGGTTTTTTATTGATATTGTTTTGTGTGATCGTAGGCGGTGGTGGTAAAAAGGTATAGATAGAGGAAGAAGACCAGCCGCTGATCTTGCCTTCGGTACTGGTTGCCATTACCCTGAAATAAACATCCTGTTGGGTAGTTATATTATCATTGAACACTGCCTGCTGTGGCGTAAAGCTGCCAAACCTGTCTGTAGAAGGATTGGTGATCGGGATGTTTTTCCAGTTATGTACTGTTATATAATCGGGTAACCAGCAATCACTGGCGTAAACAAAGTACTGTCCATCGGGAGACATTGGATCATACTCCCAATGGCCGCATTCCCCGGTATTAGGGTCATAGGAGTTTTGTGGATCCTTATCAGGGTTCCAGATCTCGTGATCTTCGCTTTTTATAGCACATTGCCAGGTATATTTCAGGCCGCCTGTATTATTCGGTTGCACATCGGTTCCTAACTGCAGGATATTATTAGCGCAAAAAGTAGTTAAAGAAGGGTTGGGCTGTGGAACAGGTTGTGAAGGCGCCGGAATCGTATACCTGATAAGCAGGTCGGCCCAGGCAAGCGTATTATCCTCGTTGGTCATTCGGCCCAATGGTACCTGCACACCGGGTGGAAAACTGGCCAGGTTTACGCCCATAGAGGTCGTAAGCTGATGCGCATCCGCGTCGCCACAGCCCAGGTTTTCTACGGTACATTCTTCACTGGAACGGCTGGTGCAATCGTGCTGCCGTTCGTGGTGCGTACGCATAAAGAGGGTGAACGTTGTGGTACCTGCCGGCAGGTAAATGGTGTTGAGTGGTACCCAAACATCTGCATTATAAAATTTCTGCCAGGGTGTTTGTATACATCGCCTGTCGGCATTGCTACAAAACGGATGCAACAAAGGTCCGCAACGATCATCGGGCGAATTATAATAAAAACGGAAGCGGCCACCATAGTCATCGCCCCCATCTGCGGTGTAATCTGAATAAATGGTCTTTACAGTTATTTCTACCTGTATTTGTGCACCGGCTGCTAAAAAACCGGTTATGCCAATAAGCAACAATATAAATTGCCTGTACAATTGGTTCATACAATAATTTGAGAAGTTAAAAGGATACAGATACCGGCTTACTCATCATAGTGGTTTTGCCACTTGTCCATTCTGCTTTTACCCGGTACGCATATTGGTTGCCGATCCTTATTTCGTCGTCGGTCAATGATTTTTGTTTGCCGTTGAGTTTTTTATACAACAGGAACGATTGATTATTTACACTGCGGTATACATAATATACAGCGGGGTCCTGGTCATGTTTCCATTCCAGGTTGATCAGTTTCTTTTCGCGGTCTGCGGCTGCTTTTATATTACTGATCGCAGCCCGGTAAGCGGATTCATATTCTATATCACCGCTTCTGTCTTTCGATGAATTGTTGGCTTCATCATACGCCACCAGTTCATAATAATATTTACCCCCGGCCTGTATAGCAGTATCCAGCCACTCGTGCACTTTATTGGTAGTATCAGTAAAGACAATGCTTTTGTTGAAACTTCCTACCTGGCTGTTTACGCGGTACAATACCTGTTTCACCACATCGGAACTGGTACTGTTCTTCCAGCGCAGTAAAATACCTGCTACCGTATCCTGCACGCGGTTATAAACAAACACAGGGGCAGAGGGTGGCACCACATCGGGCCGGTTCAGCGTTAAGATGGTTGAATATTCAGAGGGGTTGTACATTTTATCAACCGCTACTATGCGGTACAACACTTTTTCCGAAAGGGTCTTTATTTGAATCGTATCGGTAAAGCTGGTTTTTCTTACCACCCTGTTGGTGATCTCCGTAAATTCCTCATGTGCTGCATTTGCCCTGAACACACGGTAACCCCTGAGGTCTGATTCGGTATTGGCATCCCATTGCAGGTGTACAATACCGGTACTATCTATTATACCTTTCACGCCCACCGGCATGGCAGGCGGGTCTTTATCAATAAGCTGTCCCAGCTCAGGCAAAGAATAGATCACCCGGCCATCGGTTGTTTTTATTTTCAACCGGTAATAACTGTCGGCCGGTGGTTTTTCATCCAGCCACGTCAATGCCTGTTTACCCAGCGGTTGCGAAATGTCTTTATAAGGCCCTTCTACTTTTGGCGCCCTGGTAACTACAATGGATTGTGTTTTGCTTTGTAACAAAGGCGACAAATGCCATTGCAGGTAGATCTTTTTGTTGTCGATGGCGGCAATGCTATCGATAAATGGTTTTTCCAATGCAGCACTCCCCTGCCCGCTTACCACTGTTGAGTAGGGTCCCGCTTCGCCGAAGGGCGTCAGACCTTTCACGCGGTAATACATGGTGGTCTCATTATCCAGCAACGTATCTATAAAATAGCTGAACGACTGATTCTTTTCGGCTGAATACATGATGGGCAGATCGGTAACGGGTTGGTAACTTTTTCCGTCTTTTGAACGCTCTACCACATACGCCGTATAAATACCTTTATCAATATTCGACAACCATTGCAGGCGGGCAATACTATCGCCAAACTGGGCAGAAAATTCACGGGGTGGCGATAACCGCACAATTTCCTGCAGCGAGGTAACGCAATACCCCGGTTCAATGGTAACGCCTTTGGGTTGTTGGGTCATTGAAATTTTATACGCATATCGCTCGCCTTTTTTTACCGAGCGATCCACGAAACGCAATCCGGCTGCATTGGCGGCGGCAGGCGACAGATCACAGGCCAGTAACATAAAACCAAACCGCATATCGGCTTCGCCCTGTTTGGTAATAAAATCACCCAGTCCTTTTTCGGGGGAAGAAACATGGAAGTCTTTGCTGTAGATAGCTTCTTTTACCAGCGCTACGCGGTCGTCTTTTACGGCCAGTTGTTCCATTTGCGCTTCGGCTATGGGGCGAATGGGCGCTGTTGTTAACTGCACGCCCTGCTGGCCGCTTAATTCAACTGGTTTACCATCCCGGGCCACCACAAAGCGTTCGAGCTGGTAACCATAGCGGTTTCCCATTTGCCAGGCTACCTGGCTGGCAGGAGCCCACCGGATAACAATTGAATCGTAGCGCGGATTGGCCAGTGCATAAACAGCATGCTGTTTTTGTTGTCCCATTACCCAATGGGTGCATAACAAAAAGAGCATAACCAGGCCAGGGTTTAAGGCTTTCATATAGGGTTATTAGGATATTAGGTTATTGATACTTGATATTGCAATTTACAGTTGAGGTAACTTTATTGGTACCTGGCAACCGGTAATTCAGTTCTACAGAATATTGCTGGTTGGTTTCCATTTCAGGATACGTAGTGCTCAACAATTGCTGTACGCCTGCAGGCGCGGCCCCCTGTTTGTTTCCAGACAAATATTTGGCAACCGCCTTCGACAGCAGTTCATGATAGTCCTGGTAACTTACGTAACTCAGGAAGTACATGACCCTGAAACGGCCAGCCATGGTTTGCGCTGTTCCTGCACTGATGGCTTCGCTGGTTAACTGGTAGTTGCCTTCTTCGTTGTTGAACACACTCACCGCCAGCAATGGGGTTGTTCCAAACAGTTTTACGTCGCGTTGCTCGATAGTGATATCATTATCTACGGGATACGACTGGTACAACAATGGAACGATCTTGTTCTGCAACCAGTTGTTGTTAGCGGTTGCTTTTGCAAACACCAGCGGTGCGGCGCTGTTGCCATCTCCTCCCAGTTCAAACTTGTCGAATGTTTCGTAGCTGTCGAACCGTTTACCAATCACCGGTACATAATCGGTAGCAATATCATACAGGTCCATGGTATTGGAAGTAGCATTCATTTTCTCCTTAAAAGTGTTGTACTTACTGGTGCGGAAAGCAGACTCCATCAATGACACTTCAGTAGCAGCCAGCGCCATACCCTTCAGAGCGGTCTCATTTACAGTGGTCTCGCTGCCATCATCATCGGTAGTGGTAGTGCTGCGGGTGGTAGCATTGTCGTTGCCATTCGTTGTATTGGCGGGTGTTTTTACAATACCCAGATGAAATACTGATTCCGGCGACAAGCCGGCAGGGAGATCAAAGTTAACCTGTGCATTGCTGAGGTCATAACTCACCGCGGCATTCACCACTTTGCCATCACCGCTTACAAAACGGGCATAATATTTCCAATCGCCATCGCTGTCTTTTGCATTGAACAGGTAAGGCTGTCCTCTTTTCAGTTTCACATAGCCGTGGCTATATTCATTTGCATAGAAATTATACTGCTGGTTCACCGGATAGCTGTAAGCAATATTTTCAGCAGGAATATTATTCGGCGCTGTGCCGGTATGGAAAGTCACCGATTTTGTTTCATAATCCACGGCACCATTTTCCTTGAGCGGTTCCCAGCCGCTGCCGGTCCATTTTTCAATATGCACTTTCACTGAAGTAACCAGATCGGCATCGGGTGGTAAGATATCGCGGAAGTTGAGGGTAGCTACATCTTTATTATCATTCCAGTCAACATTCCCTTTTATTTCACCGGTCTTTCTATCTACCATTTTAAATTCATCCATTTTTATCTGGTAAGTGGTCACCACATCTTCATTGTTCATCATGCTGAACGATTTTTCCATGGCCAGGTTAAAGGCCACCTGGGGTGAACCAAATACACTGATATTTTTAGAGAGATCGCCCGGCTGCATGTCATTGATGATCTTTATATCGATCTCCTTGCCGCTTACCAGTTCACATTGAGAACCTACTTCCACTTTAAAGCTGGCTTTTCCTTTTACCAGTCCGCCGAGTATTGAATATTTCACCCCCACGGCGCCCATGAACCACGATGGGTTGGGCAGCTTTGCCTGCATCAGGGCTGCCGCTGTGAGATAAATGATGTCGAATTCTTTTTTCTTTCCCAGGACTTTTACGCGTATCCCCACCCGGCCTTGCAGGTAAGCATAGGCCTGGCCTGAGGCGTACCAGCCGTTGACCCCGATTTGGCCGCTTCCTTTACAACGGGCATCGCCATAATCACGCAGCAGGATATCTGCACCCGCCCCCACGCCCAGGTAAGCGTAAATAAAGCCACCGTCCTTTCCAATACCTGCCGATACTTTAAAATGCACTCCAAAGCCAATACCCCGCCCGGTACTCATACTATTCTCTTTTTCCATAAAGTTGCCTGAACCAATGTCAAGTACACTGGTCACTTCTGGAGGCGGCGGCGGCATATCTTCTACTTTGGTACCAGCCATAAAGTAGCTTTGTACCGTAGCTATACCCAACATATTCAGTCCCATCATTTGCGACGGACGGCCCACATACATCCACCAGGCGCCTGGTTCAAAATGCATTACGGCTTCTACCGCCAGGTTGTTGGGGCCTGTACCTTTAACCAAACCAAAGAGGTCGATATAGGTTTTTATACTGGCATGGAAAGTACTGTTGGTATTATCGTAGCGGATGTAAACAACTGCTGTAATAGGCGCCTTCGCTGCCTCATCAGGTTTATGTTGTGCGAGGTTGGCAAAGAACTGCCCCGTGCCATCGAACTGTACATAGCGCAAACCGCCTTCGGTGCTGAACATGATCTCCAGCATCACATCGGCATTGAACACCGCTGCTGTAGGATCGGTTGCAATGGTAGCCCCTGCCAGGAAACCCATACCGGCTTCCTTGTTTGGCACATAGCTCAACAAGCCATCGGCATTATCCATACCCGTGGTATCCGAATCCGGCACGCTATATTGGTCGGGCGTTGGCGGCCGCTCCATATGGTACGACAACCCGCCCAGTAACCGGCGTATGGAAAATCCTGTAGCGATCGGGATGCGAATAGGCACAAACGCATCGGCATGCCAGTATTTATAATCATCCTTGGCGCCAAAGATAGCATGGGCTACTATGGGCATTGGCAAGGCAGGCAACTTCAACGACAGCCTGCCCTTGAAACCATTGCCATATATAGGATGGTCTTCAAACAAGGCTATCGTGCCTTCCATTTGAAAGGCCGTGGTTTTTGCGGTGATTGCAATCTCATTCACTTTCACCCGGTCAAACTTCCAGCGGGTATGTGTTTTTTCATACGTGATCTTTCCGTTTGTGACGGTTTCTTTTTCTTCTACTACATTACCCAACACCATTACGCCGGTGGTGGCGCTGAATCCTTTGTCTTCGCTATTCATCAACGCCATGCGAACATGGGCGCCAATGGCAAACTGACCGGCATTCAACCCCAATGAAATATTATCGAACCCACAACTAAAGTTGCCGATCTTAAAGCCAATGCTTCCATCCAAACTCAACGTACCTTTATGTACATACGGTTTTTGAGTGCTCAGGGTGAGGTCCTGGAAGCCAATGCCAGGCGCTTTTAAAATACCTTTGTTCAAATCAACTTTACCATGCAATACGGCGCCGGGGAGAAACTGTCCTTTGTATTTTTCAATTTTTACCTGGCTATTGGGGAACAGGTGAATATCACCTATAAAAGTGTGAAATGTTTTTTCTTCAGTGGTTTCCAGCACAAAGGCATAATAGGTATCCTCCTGGCGGGTTTCCACAGCAGCGGTGTAACGCAAGGGATCGTTGCCCAAAAAGTCAATATTGAGATCGCCTTTTAAAGTACCACCCATTAATCTGTTATGCACCAACTGCACCTCTATATAATCGAGCGATAAGGGCCAGCCGCCGGCTGAAGCATCCCCTATTTTTATGATGTTGGAGGCGCTGAACTTACCTGAAACGCCACTGTTGTCGATGGTCATGTCGGTAGCGCTCACCATGGGCCGGTCGCCCTTACCGTTAGCCAGTTCTTTTGGCAGATAGATATTCAATTGTTTCAGGTAGAAACCCTGCCACAGGTTGGGTTCGCCATCCCAGGCAGCCGCATCATTGCCTATAAGCATCAATCCTTCGGGATTGGCGATATCACTCATATCCACCACGGCTTCTTTTACTTCAAAGCCAAAATCTTTTAACCCGTGAATGGTGAAGGGGGTAATATCTACCCGGGCCATTATATTATGCAGGTCTTTGGCATTTATCTGAAAGCTGGCAGTAACCTTGTCGCTGGTTTCATCAAGTGGTTCCAGGAAACCCTTTTGAAACTCAAACTGTCCTTTCAGGTTCACGCTTTTGAAACCGCCGCAATCCCATTCTATATAATTATTATGATCACCCGGGATAACAAGGTTTACTTTATCGTTGATCTTGAGGGTATGTGTGCTTACGAGTTCAAGCCTTGTACCTGTAGCAGCAGCAATGCCACCCGGGGTAAAGGCTACGTTTAATGCGGCGAAAGACATGGTTTCGTCGGAGCCGGGCAATGCCAGTTGCGCATACACGTTAAAGAAAGCGCCCTGCGGCGTAAAGCGCGCCTGATCGATGGCTATTACATAGGCTTTGCCATTGATCTCTTTAAGAATTCCAATAGGCAGGGATGCCATATCGGACTCCTTGAACTCACCAACGAGGCGGTTCTCACTTTTTATTTTCTGGAAAGTTGCGGTGATCTTTGAGACGGAGGCACTATCTGCAAAATTTGCCAGACCGGCATAGTGACAAATGAGGATGCAAAATAGTATAAGATAACGGTTCAGGGCACGGGTTCTTCTCATGGTATTTGGGTACAGATTAACTACTGTTTACTATAGGGTGCGCGAAAAATAGAGAATAATCTTCAGACCTGCAACCAGGTGAGATTTACTTTTCTATTAAGCCCCAAGATATACCCAGTTACCTTGTTATGCAAGTAATGAGTGGGATAGTTAGTACCGGGAGGCTTACACGTATTGCAAATAAAAAAATACCATATGCGAAGTCGTTAGATAACAGATAGTTATAATTCCGAATACATTGTCACTTATACAATTATTTTCTGTACAGAAAACCCACCAGGATAAAATTGGAATGGTATTAGCTGAGGGGGACATGATATCCTAATTCATACCCATTGATATGACTATTTCTACCCAGAAAGGCCTGATGTTCCTGTCTTTACTTTTTCTTGTACTCCCTATTATCAGCTATGCCCAGGAGGGCATGCCGGTAGCTGTTCGTCCTTGTGGTACCGACAGACTATTGGTGCAATTACGAAAGGATCCTGGCTTTGTGGCGAGGGAGAAGGCTATGAATCAAGCCCTTTTAAAAAAGCATTATTTAAATATGTTGGCAGCTCCGCCTGCTGTCGTCACTTTGCCGGTAGTAGTGCATATTATCAACGAAGATCCCACCGCTTATACGGATGCGGCTGTTATTCAGGCTATACAGGCCCTGAATGACGCCTATAGTGCGTCAGGTACATTTGCCGGCGGCCGCACCGATACCAGGATCCAATTTTGTTTGGCCAAAACCGCTCCGGATGGTGGCCGTACCACAGGTATTGTACGAACCCACTCCTATTTGTCGGATTTTGATTACGACATGGAGGGCGACGAGCTCATTGCCCTGAATGCGTGGGACCGCAGTCGTTACATCAATATCTGGCTGGTGTCAAAGATCAGATCTGAATATATGCAGGATTTTAGCTGCGGTTCCTGGACCCGCCTGACCATGGGCGGTTATGCCAGTGCCGGCGGCGATGTGGTGGTATCCGGTTTGGGGGTTGACCTGGTAGCGCATGAGATGGGCCATTATCTTAGTCTCGCACACACTTTTGCCGAAAGGGATTGCAGCAATAATGATTGTCTTACAGACGGCGATATGGTGTGCGATACCCCGCCTGAGCGTACTATCTCCGGGGGAGGCTGCAGCGCCCCACAGAACTCCTGTAGCACCGATACGCTGTCGGGCTTCACGACAGATGTAGATGACCTGCCGGATAATTTTATGGATTATGGCTCCGGCGCGGGCTGTATCATGGGCTTTACACCGGGACAGGCAGAAAGGATGCAAAACTTTATTGCTACTTCCTTAACAGGCATGGTGAACAGTACGGTTTGTACCGATCCCTGTGGCGCAGCAGTTACCACCGCTTTTACCCGGGATATTGACTATCCGGTGGTTGGTGATGTAGTAACATTTACCGCTACCACTGCCGCGGGACAAACCCTGCAATGGCTGGTAGACGGTACACCCGCCGGTACCGGGCAAACACTTGCTTTAACAGTTACTCAAAAGAAGACCTATAAATTAGAACTGCGGGTAACCGATATTGCCAGTGGCTGCCATGCTACGGTTACCGATGCGTTTGAAGTGAGCTGCGGCGTGGTGGCCAGGTTCTACCCCGATAAACGTAAGATCGCATCCAAAGATGGGATACAGACCGATCATATTGTATTTACCAATCGTTCCCGTAATGCTACTGCCTGGAAATGGTTGTTCAGCAATGACAGGGGTATGACGGAAACGGTAGTAAGCACCGCTGAACAACTGGATTATACCTTTAAAATTCCCGGCACCTATAAAGTACGGCTGTATGCGACCAATGGTAGCTGTGAGAATACCACCAACCTGGTTACAATTGTGGTAGACGATCCTACTGCCGATGGCGTGATCCATATAGAAAGCGTTACCTGTTATAACCAGGATAAGGTAAAGGTGGAGCTTTGGTTCGAGAACTGGGGTTATGTGACCATTCCCAAAAACACCCCGGTATCTTTTTATGATGACGATCCCCGCACCGGCAGAGGAAACCTGTTGGGCACCTGGCCGCTCCCCAATGACCTGCCAGGCAAATGTGCCTCCTACCTATATACAACTACTGTAGAAGTGGGTCGTGCCTTTCTGGACACCCTGGTGTCGGTGATGAATGATAATGGTACTACGAAACCGCTGGCGCTGCCCAATACCGGACTGCAGGAAGTGACTTTTAATAATAACATAAATATCAAAAAGGGAATTAGTTTCCGGGCAACTGTTACTCCAGCTGAATATACGTTGCAACCACAACAGCAACAGGCGCTGCAACCTGTTGTTACCAAGGGTAGCGCTATTACTTCTGCTACCTGGGATGCCTCTCCTTATCTCATTTGCACCAATTGTATCGGAAATACATTTACGGCCCCGTACCGGCAGGATACCCTTGCTACGGTGAAAACCCGGATCTATACAGATAACGCCTGCTACAGTGA
>NZ_JBJMLX010000077.1:0-1892 GCF_045805085.1 Niastella sp. | reverse complement strand
TACTGTTATCGGTAAGCGATTTTGAGATCAAACACGAAACAACCATCCCCAACCCTGATGGCGGTGCACCGATGGTGATCAAGAATGATATGCCGCATGCAAACATCCTGTTTGCCACTTCTGTGAACGAAAAACCTTCATTCGATAAGCTATTCAACATTCTGCAAAAAAAGACGCAGGCAATGCCGGAGATCACAAACAATGTACATTTTCAAATGAACAACGATTGGTTTGCAGCCAGCAATTCTCCTGAGCAGGTGAATGCCTTTTTAAGCGGTGGTAACAATAACTTTCCCTTCACCAGCCGCATTAGCGGTAAATCGTTTGGTGGTTATATCGATCTTCAGCGTTTAATGAGATCAGGGGGCCCTGCCATTACTGACAGCAGCGCTAAAGCCGCGTTAGATCTTTCTATTGGCATGTGGCAGGATGTGTTCATGGTCAGCGGTGGTCAAAAAGACGATGCCTTTGTTGGCGAGGTGGAAATAAACCTGGTTGATAAAAGCACCAACAGCCTGAAACAGCTCAACAAATACCTGGATGCAATGGGTAAAACCTTACATCCCAAACGCAATCAAGGCGATGCGCAGGTAAGGTATACCGACCCGGCAGCAGCAGGTCTGGCGGCGCTTGAACCAGTATTACATCCATAAATAGCACTATATTTAAATAAGGAACAAGCCTGCTCACCGGAACAACACCTACGGGCAGGCTTGTTTCATGATTCAGTAATTATTTCGCAGCATGCAACTCCAATTACAGCAGGTGTTACCTGTTTATTTCGATGAAAACCATCGTACCGGGTCCGAAATATGGCGCCAGGACCTCACCTTCACAAAAGGCGAGTATATAAAGATCGTGGCACCATCAGGCAGCGGTAAAACCTCGCTCATGCATTTTTTGTATGGCATGCGCAATGAGTATAATGGTAACATCGTATACAATGCAGCTAATCTCAGGAACTATACGCCGGAAGATTTTGCCGGTTACCGGAAAGATCATGTGAGCATTGTGCTCCAGGACCTGCGCCTGTTTCCCGAACAATCGGTACAGGAAAATATTGAACTGAAACGGCAACTGAATCCTTTTCATCCCGCAGAAAAGATCAGGGAGATGGCGGAATGGTTGGGCATTGGCAACAAGCTGGCATCCAAAAGCCGCATCTGTTCCTATGGCGAACAACAACGCGTGGCCATCATTCGCGCGCTGATGCAGCCCTTCGATTTCCTGTTGCTCGATGAGCCTTTTAGTCACCTGGATGATAAGAACTCGCAGAACGCGATGCAATTGATGCTTGAAGAAGCCAAATTGCGCAATGCGGCCATCATCTTTGCCGACCTGGAACGTATCGACTGGTTTCCGTACACCCGAATTTTTCATTTGTAATCATTACCCGTGGTAGTATCATTTAAACCCATTCGCTCCTTATTGCAAACAGGCACCAACACCGGCTCCCGCTGGTTCTCCTATGTTGGTTTAGGCATTGGCGTATTGTTGTTGTTGTGCTCCATTCAAATGTACATCAACATTCAGCAGTTGTTAGGTAGTGATAGCCAGCGCAAGGAAGGTTCTGATTTTATTTCCATCTCCAAAACCATCACCAATGAAACCATGGGCCAGCTGGAGAAGAACCTGTTCAACGCCAACGATATTAAAGACATTGCTGACAAACCTTTTGTAGAAGGTGTATCGCCGCTCACCGCCAACCGCTTCCGGGTACAATTAAGCGCCGGTGACATTATTCCCTTCAGCACCGATATGTTCCTGGAGTCGCTGGACAATAATTTTATCGACACGGTTCCTCCCAACTTCACCTGGAAGGAAGGACAGGATTACATCCCCATCGTTTTCTCTTCCGACTTCCTGGAAATATACAACGTGTTTGCGCCCGG
>NZ_JBJMLX010000076.1:0-29323 GCF_045805085.1 Niastella sp. | reverse complement strand
GATGGGCTGTTTGTAAAGAAGGTTGTCTTCCACAAATAAACCCCTTTCTGGCTGGTAAGCTCCGCCATCGTTACAGGGTTATCTTTTATTTTCTTCGTTGACCACTCAATAATGTGGGTGAACAGGTTGTCAAAGTTATTGGCGCCCAACCCCGCGTTGTCAATATGCGAGATCAGTTTAACCAGCAGTGAATCTTTCAACAATCCGTTAAGCAACGTCTCCCTGTCGGCTTCAGGTGTATTTTTAACAATGGAGATCGCAAAGTCTTCCATTCCAAAGCCACTGTTGTACCAGCCGGCTTCTTCAATCATATAGGCCCAGAAGTTACCGCCGGCAGCCATATCGTCCTTGACCAGGGTATTAAGTACTTTTAATCTGTCCTCCACCTTCCAGGCACGGGTATACTCATCTAAAGACTTGAACTGACTATACTTTTTCCAGTAATAGTCCACTAACAATTCAGGGTTGGTGACCTTTGCGGCATCAGTGCCTGATTTCTCCATCGTTTCCCAGAAGCTCTTTAAGTAGCCCAGATAATCAAGGTAGGCCCGATCGCCCCCGGTCTCCAGCGGCATGTTCAGGCTCTCTTCCTTCATTTGCTTGTACAGGGCGCTTCCAAGCTTGTCGATGTAGTATCCTATATTTTTTACGATCTTGTTTCTGAGCTCATCGGCTGTAGTAGTATGAGCCGCTACAAAATCAGTGGCTTCGGGTGTTTTCAACTGCCCTATAGCATCATCATCAAGCAATCCTTTCAGCAACTCGTCGTACGCACCGGTACAAGGCGTAGGCAATGCCATGTCGATAATCGTGGCTTCGGGCCGCTTTATTACGTCAGGTTGATATATGGAGCCGTTTTTACTGTCATTCGCATTGCCTTTTGTTGTTCCATCATATTTTATAGGCACTACACTTTTCAGCGCTTTGCTCACCTGATCGGGATGCTGGAATATTACCAGGGCATTATATGATTGACCTGCGGCTAGTCCGGTATAATCAAAACTTACTCTATCAAGAATTTTATCGTCAATCGGGTTTGATTTCTGGTATTTTGCAATATTGTCTTTACTTGAATAATGACAGAATACCTCATTGCTTTTGAGATATAGGTGTCCATACCTGACACCCCTCCACGTAAATTCAAGCAAACAACCCAAAGGATAAGTAGATGGTCCATCCTTTTCACACATTTTAAATCGCAGGTCTTTAAGATCGTCACCTGCAGGGAATACCACCAGTTTACCGCCTGGCGACATAAACGTCCTTTCCTTCGATGTTGGCTGATAATACAAACTGGCGGGTAAAGAGAAAGCCAATTCGTCATCCGCTTTAACGTTCGCGCTCTGCCCATCCCCATCCTTATCAAACAACCCGATCACCACCCCAGGCTTATACAACTGGTTCCACTGGTATTTGGTGAAAAGGTCACCGTTCGGGTAATCCATTACATTCGATGGCAGTTCGCCCATTTTGAAACCATAGTCGTTATCGAACACGTGTTTCAGCTTGAACAATCCGTGGCCAATTTCATGGGCAGCCACTTTTCCATCAGCACCGTTAAACAGGTAACCGAATTGTTTTCCTCTCGGCATATCACCGAGCAGGGCGCTGGTACTATCGCTTCCCTTCAATACAAACAAATAGACCGCATCCTGCTGAACCGTACGCGCACTGCTATACGCGTTGTTCAACGCCTTCATTTCATCGGTAAGGGTCGATAACCAGCCGCTTCCCGATACAGCCAGATCACCATCATTGTTTATATCCCAACTATTGTCGTTGAATGGTTTTTCATCCTGCGTTACCTGGAAGGTGACCCCTACAGCATTATAAATTTTATTGAGCTGGCTGCTTATGAGATCTTTGTTAACCGTTGCTTCATTTACCGGCACCAACACCACCTTAAAGGTCCGCTCAGGGTAGGAAGCTATAAGCAACTTACCAAGCGACAGGTATTTACCGCCGCCCTGCGGATACAGCGCATACAATTCCTGCGCATCGGCGGCAGGGCCGCCCACGATCTTTATTTCCCAACTAGTACTGTCTGAAAGAAGTTTGCTCTCATACCGGGTTCCTTTACCGGTTACAAAGCGAATGCTGTCGGCGAGAATGCTGTTATCCTTTATTTGCACCACCGCTTTTATTACATCGCTCTTCGCTTCTACGATCGCCTTACTGCTAACATAATAATTATCATTCAGCTTTTCGTATTCTTCTCTGAACTGCACACTAGCGTTGTATACCGGCTGGTATTCATCGAATGCATATAGCTGATGTTCATGTGGTACAAACTTAACAACGGCCTTATCGGTTTTTATCGAGTTCAATTCTGCCGGTGTCATATTCATCACCTCGCTTGAACCGATCTTCGAAACTTTGCCATCTTTATCAACTCCGTAAACGGTATCGTTCTTATCCTTTATGGTGGCCGGCAATTCATCTACCTTCACCTGCTTCACCGTTCCATCACTACCTGTAACGGTTAAAGTTGCGCCTCCCGCAGATACGGTATTTCCTGAACTGTCAGTTTTGGTGGTTAATTCTACATTGATGTTTTTGGCATCGGGTATTACCATATCTATATAATAGCCAGCAGTATCTACTCCCCTAACCACAATGCCAACGCCACCACCGCCATCTATTACCTTGTCAAGGTTGCCTATTTGCGATTCCTTAGCGTCATACGTTGTTTCTATAATACCCCCGATCAGCTGCTTATCGGTATTAACCGTTATACCGGTAAACCGAACTTTTACCCGGCTTTGACCCAGGAAAGGCACTGTTACATAACCCGCGCCGGTAAAATTACCCTGTCCGCTTACCTGTAATAGTTTTACAGGGAAATCACCTACTGTTATCACATCGCCCGTGAGCAGGGTTTGAATGGGTGTACGGTTTGCAATATTTGGCTCTGCCACCAACATGCCGCAACTGGAATTTGCAGCATCATCGGTACCAGCCATCACCAGCGTCTTAATATCGCTGTATGTATAAGTAATGCCATTATCGCAGGTGCCGCCAACCCGGTATTCGTAGGTCTTGTCTTTTTTCAGGTCGTATAACATCATGCGGTTAGCCGTGGTAGGGGAATTATACCAGGTAGCACCGTCCTGCCCTTTTTCACGATAGTCAACCGTAAAACTGCTTTGGTTTGGATTAGATGACCACGTGATGGTGGCACGCCCGCCACTTAGTTCATGCTGCACATTTATTGGCGCGGCACAATTATTCTGGCAGTTAAACCAGAATATTTCACTGTATCCGTTGTTACGCCAGGCATCAGAGCCGGAGGACCCATTGGTTTGTTGGGCACGTACCCGCCAGGCATACCTGTGCCCCGATAACAACAAAGGTTCGCCGGGGCCATATAACAAAGTAGTTGCCTGCGTGGTAGTGCGGTACAGCGGTTGAGCCGTACCAAAAGCTGCTTCCGGCGCCAGGCCATTGTCCCATATTTCTACAAGCGAGAATTCATATTCTGTATTGAAGGCACTGGTTGGACTGTTATAATTACGTGGCGTCCATTGGAAGATGATATTTTGCGGATCTTTATAAACAATACTTTCTGCCGTTCTGGGCAAATTCAGTAAAGGCGGGTCGCTCAAACTGATCCAGGCCATGGCGCAACTGCTGCGGCCAACTACCTGGCCTGAATTAACCTCTATGGCCTCAAAGCAAAACTGATAGAACCCTTCGGGCAACTTACCGCTTTGCACATATTGCGCACGGGTGATGCCCTCGAATATAAGATTGTCGGCATTGAAATAAGGCGCCAGATCTGATAAGCTGATGCGCGTGGCAATACCCCCATCGAGGCTAATGGGCGGATAATAAGCATCCCGGCTGATCAGTTTGGCCGACTGACCCTGGATGCTCATTCGTAAACGCACCTGCAAAGTGGGCTTGTTTAAATCGGTATTGGTTAGCAACAACACCAGCTTTTCACTGGTGCCATTGTAATAGTCACTTACATTTAAAGTATAAGGCGGCAACAACTGAGGTACTATTTGTACCGGATACTGCTGTGCATTAACCAACTGCCCGAGGAATAAACAGGCCGTTACAATCAATAACCTGCTTATCGTTTTCTTATATAGGGTAACTAACATTATATACGCTTTTGAGCTATGCCTTTTTTTACAATATCAACACTCTGAGGATGCGGGTATCTTTTGCCGTTTCAAGCATAAGCGCATACACACCGCTTATTACATTTATTTTATACGGGACCGTATACTTGTTACTGCCCCTTTTCCGCTGCTGATCAATTATAGCGCCGGACTGCAGATTAATGAGACGCAGACTAATGTCGGCCGTCTCCCGTAAACCAACAGTAACAGTAAATTCTCCCTTGCTTGGATTCGGGGCCAACGTAAAATCAATCACAAAAGGATCGGTGGATGTAGAACCGGGACTATCGAACGATTGCCCTTCTACAATGGTTATGTTATTGCTGTATTCTTTGGTGCAGCTGCCCACGCCCGAACGCATTCCTACCCGGTAGGTACCGGTTTCATTAAATTGCAATTCGATAAGGGTGTCTGTACGTCGTGTTACCGTAACGTTACCTGTGGGTACCAGCCATTCCGTAGTTTCGGGCCAGGGCTGGCTGATATTTATAAAGGTTACTTTTTCGCCTTTAAACGCCTGCGTACTGCTAACGAATTCTGCAGCCACCGAAGCAGCGCTTCTACCGATGCTTATACTGCCACTTCCTTTACACCCTTTACTATCTGTTACCTGTACATTATACTTGCCTGGCTCGGTTAGTGATACGCTTGCCGTACTGGCAGTAAATCCATTGGCGCCGCTCCAACTGTAAACCGCATTCGCATCGGCGATGCCTGCATCAGCAACCCAGGCCTGACCAGCACATAGCGTACGATCGGGGCCCAACGCTACAGTAAGCGGCAAGGGGTCCAGCAAATTGAATGTATGCTGTTCAGAACACCCCTTCACATCACTGATCTTTACGGAGTAAGCACCGGCACACAAGGCGGTTTGCGTTTGTGCAGTACTGCCATTACTCCATTGATAACTATAAGGTGCTGTTCCACCCGACACGGTATAACTAATGGCGCCATTACAATAACCGGCACATACGGGTTGTATAACTACCGGGTTATTTACAATAATGGGATTAGGCGTGGTTACCTTTACCTGTTGCTGGGTTTGGCAGCCACGGGCATCGTTTACATACGCCAGATAATTTCCTGTTGTTAATCCTGTGATATTCTGGGTAGTTGCGCCATTGCTCCATGCAATGCTATATGGAATTGTACCACCAGCGATCACCGCAGATGCCGTTCCATCGTTTCCTCCGCTGCAAGCTACCTGCGTACTGGTTAATCCAAGCGTCAATAAATTGGGCTCTGTAAGTACAAAGGATAATGATTCCTGGCTGATATTATTTTTATCGGTAACCTTTACTTTATAGGTACCGGCAGTAAGTTTTACAGCAAAACTGTCAGTCTGTACAATGCTCGTCCAACCGCCATTATCATTACGATACCACTGATAGATATATCGTTTTGAAGGTATTTGAATACCCCCATTCGCCTTCGAATACAATTCACCATCGCTGGCGTTTTTACACGAAACATAAAGATGTTCTTCTACGGTAACCGTTAATGGCGGAGGCTGATGCAAATGAAGCGTATCGGCCACTATACAGCCAGCTGCATGGGCGCCCGATGCCAGTGCATAGTTGGCATCTGTGGCCGTTACGATATAAGTTCCATCGCCTATTTGCCCTAACGTGGTAGTGAATGGATTCGTGCTATTGGTCACCGTACTTAATACCGAACCGGTAGTGCTGTCTGTCCAGGCTATATCATAACTATTGCCGTTAACAGGAGAACCTCCTATAATAATTGCCATGGCGCTGCCATCAGTGTAGCCAAAAGCCAGCGGATCGGTTGTTTGCCTGTAATCGACCTGAACAGGCTCCGCAGGCTGGGTAATGGTTACCGTTTGAACCACTTCATTACCTGCCCCATCTTTCATAATACAGTTATTACCATCGTATATTCTAAGTTGGTAAACGCCGCTATCGAGGCCCGTGATGGTATGTTGGCCTGGCGAACCAAAACCAGTCCAGGTATACGTATCATCCTGTACTTGTTTATACCCCGCAGCATAATTACCAACACCCCCCGATGCATTTAAAACTATTGTTCCATCGGCGCCGCCGTAACAGTATACATTCCTTGTGGTATTGGAAAAACTTACCGCCGTAGGGCCTGAAAAAGCTGCTGTACCGGTGTGACGTGGATCGCCGTTATAACAGGAAACTCCGTTGTATGTGCCGAGCAGTTTTATCGTAAAATTTCCGGGACCCAATATAGCCGGGAAAGTATAGGTATTGCCGGCTTCCAGGGAAGGCGGGCTTGCCGTTTCATTCTGATACAAATTATCACTCAGTATTATGTTCAGGGTTTCACCCGAATACAGCTGCCGGTCGAATTGAACGGTGAGCGTACCATCCTTTACGCCAAAACATTTGTTAGGAAAAGGCGTTACTGAAATGATATGTGGACAAGGGATAGTGGGCGTTAATGTTACCTCGTTCGTCGTACAATAATCGACCGGGGACACGCGGATAGTGACATTTTTTTTATCAATGGCTATCTTATCAAAATCAGCGCCCAACAGATCGTAACCAGATATACTAATGGTGCTTTTACCAAATGTATTGGTTGATGCCGGAAAATTATTCCAACCGGCGCCGCCCACATTGTATTGCCATTGGTACACAGGGGCAGGATAACCGGGAGTAGCTAAGAGAGTAATGTTATCGGAGCTTGGTAAAAAGTTTTGAAGTTGATCGGCCAGTGTAAGCTCTATTTTTTCCGGCATGATCCAGATCTCGGCATTACTGCCATAACAATCGGATGGCGTAGGGTGTTGGCTGTAAAAATAGCCGTTAGTTTCATACCAACCAGCAAATAGCCAGTCTTTATTCGTTGTGCAATCATTGGAACAGTGTTTATCTCCTGCGGAACCTGCCCATTCATCGCTACTGCTATATAAATGAACACGTGTTAATAGCTGCGTTACGTCAAAAGTGGTAGAATCCCAATACTCGTAGGGGTTGGTATCACAGTCTGATCCCATATACATCATGCTGTATCCCCAGGAACCGTCACCAAACTGATCAGTATGGGCAATCTCCCTGGTTTGTGTGGGGCTAACAAAATATCCATTTGCCTTGTATTGATTACCAGAACATGTATTTCGGTAACTTTTATAAGGACACCATACTCTTGTGTGCATTCTCAATTTATACTTTGGTTGCGCCATCGTTGCAGATACTGCTGTCAGCAACAGAACAGTGTTCAGGAGCAATACTCGTATTCTCATAAAAACCTGTTAATAATTAACCGATACTTTTTTCATTTCGCTATAAGCGCCGGAGGCCAGTACCGCCATAACCGCATACTGGTAGGTGGTATTTACCTGTATGCCGGTATCGTATAAACCTTTTTGCCCGGCCGGCACTGTTTTATATAAAGTCATGGCGCCAGTACCTGATGATTTATACACCTGGTAATTGACCACCTGTTTCATTTCATCGTCCCACACCACCTCTATCCTTTTTTGTTCAGGCTGGGGATAAGCATATAACCGGGTGAGCTGTAAAGCCCCGGTTGCCACAGCAACCGTAACACCAAGGGGTTCAGAGGCGGTGGTAAGCCCGCCTTCACTTTTTGCCGCTATATAGTAGCTGTATGTTCCGGCAGCGCCTCGTATCGTATCTGTATAAGTATTGTAACTTTTACCGGTAAACTGTTGTACAATACTGTAACTACTGTCGGCTGCTGCTTTCCTGTACAGGATGTGTGCAGCAATATCTTCATCAGCACTATTCATCCAGTTTAATGTAACCATGTTACCGGCTACTTTATATTTAGTGATCACGGCCGCAGAAGGCGGAATGATTTCAGGCTTTTTTAATTCTACCAGCTCCGTAGGCGCGCTCTGGTTAAACCGTTTATCGAGTGCTGAAACGGCATAGTATACTTTTTTATTCAGCAGCTTAAGGCTGAGCTTGTCGCGGAATTTATTACCCCGCCATACGGAATCAATAAGGGGAACGGCCTCTTCGTTTTTCTTCATAGCGCGGTAGATCTTATACCCCATCAGATCGCGTTCGGTGTTCTTATCCCAGGTTAGCGTTACCACGCCATTGGAATCGATAACCGCTTTCAGTCCGGTGGGTATGGCCGGTGCAATAGAATCAATAGGCTGAACCAGTACCGGGTAAGAGGTACGACCTTCGCCTTCTTTCGCCACAGCGGTTATAGTAAAATATCCCGGGTCACCAACCGCTTTTTTGAGGGTAAGCGTTCGCTTTGCAGCATCAATATTATCGAGCCAGATCTTGTATGGTCCTGCAGCATTGTCGGCTCTGCTGATCTGAAAACCTTTGATCAATGCATTTGCCTTTTCCTCAAAAAACCATTGCATTTGCAACATGCCTTTATCATCTGCATAAGCCGATTGAATACCCGGCACAAAAGGAAGCATATTGGCGCCCTGTCCTTTTATCACAGCCGATGGCGGGCCCGATTCTCCAAACGGGTTGATACCCCGAACGCGATACCGATAAGAAACCCCATTCTCATGCAAGGTATCGGTGAAGTACATGTTGCCTGAAGAACGTTTATCTTTTTCATTCAGGTTGCTCACCGGCACGTTCGACAAGCGGTGGAAGGTGCGGCCATCGTCTTCCGACTTTTCAACATAGTACGAAGTATAATATGTCTTTACGCGGTTGTAATCCCAGGCCAGCATAACCGTGCGGTTGCCAAACTGTGCATTTATATCCTGCACCGGTGGTAAGGGCTCATAATTTTCAGCACCAATATATACATTTGCCGTATCGGGTTTTGCGAGATTTACTGGCACAGCGGTTGTAAGCCGGTACAGGTATTTTTCATTAGGGTTAATATCATTATCAACCCATCCCCAGCCTGCCAGCTGCGCTCCTTCAAAACTCATATCTGCTGCAAACAGCGAAAAGCTGAACCGTTGCTCCGCTTCCTGCGACTGGCTGATGATGCGGCTAACGCCTTTGGAGTCGTTACCGCCAACCTGGAAGTCGCTGCCATACAAAGCCTGCGCCATTACAGCTGCGAACTGATCTTTCTTTGCCAGGTCCTCCCATGCTGTAAGCGGCTTCGATCTGATAGGCCCTGCATTCAGCACCTTGCGTTCAGGTTTATCGAGCATCTGTTTATTACGCAATACCGTATAACGTTCCAGGATAAAACCATATTGATTGGAGAGCTTCCATAAAGCCACATTGGTAGCAGCCCATCGTAATCGTATGGCACGACCCGTACTGTCGGGCCTTGCTATCATTTTTATTTGTGTGGTGGCCTGGCTGCCACGCTGCGCAAGCGCGCCGGTGGCGCATAGCAGCCCTGTAAAAAACAATATTATCAGGCGTTTCATAGCTTATCGGATCGGGTTATAATATTGAACAATGTGCGAACTGCCTTTTATGCCGCCCGGCATTACAAACTGATAATTCACTTTATAATATCCGGGTTTCATCATTGGATAGAATCCATTGATCAGCCATTCGTAATCTTTTTGTTGCTGGGTGCCAAGGAACCTGCTTACTACCTGGCATTGCAGGTCCATGAAATCTTCTTTATATATCCGGGGCAGATCGTATAAGTAAGGCAGATAGTTTGTTACCGCCCGATCGGTAAAATTGCCCTGGCTTACCAGGCTCTGATAAGCGAGCGATACCGGCAATGAACGAACGGGAACAAAACCGAGTTCGGCCGTGTCTCGTTTACTGATGACAATATTTCCGGCAACCGGGTAATTTTTGTAGTTGAGCGGATATATAAACGACCTGAAAAACTCATCATCGGTTATAGCCAAAGGTTGCACCAGCGGAACGTTACCGGTGTAATCGGTGCCGGTGAGTTCGCTCAGATCAAGCGGTTCGGCGCCTGTTACCCCCTGCTGCAGGGTGAACAGATCGGAAGACAAAACACTTACTGTACTGTTGCCGGGCTGCATATTCTGCATTTTTTCGGCAAACGTGCCATACCGGCTGCTGTGGAATGTGTAATTCAGTAAGGTTTTACCGGTATCGGCGCGCACCACATTCGTTGCACTGTTGCCTGTTATCTGCACGCTGTCGCCGCCATCGGTTGTGGTAGTACTGGTTACAAAACCACCCGTATCGCCGGCAGAGCTGGTAGCAGGAACACTTTGCAACACCAGCTCATAGGGGGCGTTGTTTTGCACCTTAAAGATGTTAAACCGCAAACGGCATTCATTTGCATCATAGGTGAACGGCAGTTTGGTAGCCGTTCCCCCGTTTGTTGAACGTACCATCAACTGCGGAATATAACCAGGGATGGAAAATAAATATTGTTGTCCCCTCTTTAACTGAACAACGCCCTGGTTGGTTTCACCGGCATAAAAATTCTGTTGATCTACAACCGGCCAGGAGTAACTTATATTACTTAACGGAATACTTTCAGGTGCTGTACCCGTAGTGAAAGAAAGCGTACGGGCCTCTTCGGCTTTCTTTCCATCCATATACACAGTTTGCCAGCCGCCGCCCTGGTTTTCTTTGAAACTTACTTTCACCGTGGCCGTTACCGATGTAGAAGGCGGAAGGATCTCATTTGAATAAAAGGTAACCGCATCGTTATTGGTATTCCATTTCAACTTACCGGCTATGGTCTTTCCATTTGCCGCAAGGTCGAACTGATCGA
Source organism: Niastella sp. (assembly GCF_045805085.1). Taxonomy (NCBI): domain Bacteria; kingdom Pseudomonadati; phylum Bacteroidota; class Chitinophagia; order Chitinophagales; family Chitinophagaceae; genus Niastella; species Niastella sp. The sequence goes on along the minus strand of NZ_JBJMLX010000076.1, from coordinate 18,575 downwards.
GTTGAATACGATAGGTGTGGTTGCTGCCTTTATCATCGGAAATAGGAATATCCTTTCCAATGGCAAAATTGAAGGCAGCCTGCGGCGCAGCAAACACATCTACCTGCGCAGCTTCTTTGGGCGTAATGTCTGAAATAACCGCAATGCCTACCGGCGTTGTTTCGCCTCCCCCTGCTACGATCTTACAGTCGTTCCCCACTTCTACCTTGAACCGCACGTTCCCTTTCACCAAACCACCGAGTAAATTAAATCTCACACCCAGGTACCCTGCAAACCAGGAGGGATTTGGCAGGCGCGCCTGCATTAAAGCAGCAGCGGCGCCCTGTATAATGGGAATACGCGTTTTAAGGAACCACAGGTTTACTTTAACGCCCAGTTCGCCCTGCAGGTAGGCATAAGCCTGGGCATTGGCATACCAGCCATCGAGCCCTATAGGACTGGTACTACCCTCGCAATGCGCATCGCCATAATCTTTCAGCATCATATCGAAACCAAGGCCTGCTTTGAAATTGGCATACAGTATTAAAAAAGTAATATCGCCTGTTTCTATAGATATTCTTGAACCAAATGCAATACCCCGTCCCTGGCCCAGGGCATTGGCATCGCGCATATAATCAAGCTGATCTACGTCCATACCCAGAATATCGGCCACCTCACGTGGTGGTGCAGGTGAGCCCGGTATATTGGTGCCCAGCATGAAATACGATTGCGTCTTTATTTTAAAACCACCCAAACCGAACTGAATGCCAATTGGGTCGGTAGGCGTTCCCATATATACATACCATTCCGAAGGGGCAAAATGCATAACCGCCCATCCGGCGCGGTAATTATCACCAATACCCTGTAACAATCCTTTGGCTGCATTTACATACAGGTCGAAGTTGGCGTGGAAAGTACTACTTTGGAAATCATAGAACATACCTACATAGGCTGAAATACCATTCGACATATTCATATCCTCATCCGGTGGTATCTCCCTGCCCGCCTGTTGCGGATTGGTGATCTTGAGTTTTTGCAGTTCTTCTATTTTATCAAGTTTAGCGGCGTCCGACAATCCTTCCAGTTGTTTGCTTACCGTATTTTCAATTTTATTGAACAGGCCGGCAGACTTCTCCATTAACTTGTTGGCTACACCGGGCAACTTGCCCATGAACTTGGCATTGCCAAAGAAACCGATATAGTTCATACCGCCGCCGCGGTTAAAGGCCACTTCAAATTCAGCCATCCCCTGTATGGCTTCCGGTTTCATTACATTGAAGAACACCCCGGCCTTTATCCCAAGCCCCAATATGGAGTCGGGTTTATAATTCGGCATATTATCAAGCGTAGTACCCGATGCTGCATTCATTTTACTCATGCGGTAATAGGCCCCGCCTGAAAATCCGTTTATTCGTAAGGCGCCGGCCACCGGAAATCCTTCCCCCCATTTAGCAGAACCGTCTACAAACCAGTACCGGAATTTGTTATAGCCAAACATACAACGCACTTTTACTTCCACCTTATTCAGCGCATCGAAATTTGCCGTGATGCCGCCGGCAAAACCATCGCCATAAGTGGGATCATCCTGCAAAAAATCAATCTCACCATTAAGAGTAAGCCCGCCGATCTTTGCATTGTCGATCTTTATTTTCGACAGGGAAACTTTTTCAAACTTCCAGTTACTGAAACCATTCTGTTGGTTATAAGTGCATGCAATATTTAACCGGGTAGAAGCTTTGAAGGCGTTTTCAGACAGCGTAAGCTTTACCCCAAACGACAGATCGGCCCTGGTAGCATTGGCAACCAGTACGATGCTATCAATTGATACCGGGAATTTTGCAATTTTGATCTCACCGTTATAACCAAAATAATCGACCGTAAAATATGGGCTCACGGTCTTTAACCGCATATTACGAAAGGTGATCGCTTTCAGTTCGGCAATGGAAGAACCCGACCCATTACCGGCAGAGATCGTCATGCGGCCGCATAAATTAGCTTCAGGTCTGAAGTTTCCGTTGTCAACAAGCAACTTTATATATGAATTGGAGTCCAGGTCTACCCTGGCCTGCCAGAGGTGAAAATCGAGTTGCTTCTTTGGTTTTACCGTAAGCCAGTACTTATTATCTTCCGTTATAACAGCTTCGTATTCGAGCGAGTCTTTATCGGCTACCGGCAATCCCAGATTACCGCTAAAAGAAGCAGCTACCAGATGATTTGCTTCCAACCCGATACTAACATCATCAACCGAAAAATGCCAGCCCGATGCAGAGCCTGCCTGGTAGGGCAAGATGCCCTTTCCGGAAAAAGTACCACTTACCCCATTATTATCAATGATCATATTGTGCCCACCAAAAGAGACCGGCCCCGTTGAACCGGCACGCCTGAACATTTTAGGCAGTTCAATATCGATGGTTTGTATATACACGCCCCGCCACAAATAAGGATTGGGATAGTGTAAGTACCGTGCCTCGTATCCCAAAGGAAAAATCACATCAGGACTATTACGGGTGTCGCTGAAATCGAAAACAGCATTCGTTACAGTAAACACGATCCCTTCCAGTTTATTTACCTGGAATTTTGGCAAACTAACAGCGATCAGGATATCGTTCCAGTCACTTATGACAGCCTGAAACCCGGCGCTCACTTTGGCTTTCGGATCGGCGATCATACTTCCATTGTTATCGCAGGGTATCAGCAATGAACGGGGAAATTCAACCTGGGCTGCTACACTTAACTCTTTAAACCCATTACAGTCTATAGTAAGATACGTAAGACCCGATTGCGCCTGTCCGTTCTGCATATTGAACCCACCTTTCAGGATCAACGTGGCATTACCGCCATGAATGGGTATATTACAATCACCCAGCAATACCAGTTTTGCATCGCCGACAATACCACCGCGATAAGAAAGTTTAAGCGAGTTAATGCCAAAGAATAAAGGCTCATCGCGTTGCGGAATGGTCACTTTTGCAAATGCGGTAAGTTCTGCATACGTTTCATGGAACACAGCGCTGCTTATCGCTATTTTATATTCAATGTTGTTGATGGTTCTGCGCAGGCCTACCGGCAATTCGTTCAAATCATCGGGCTGCAGCATCTCAAGCCATTTGTCAGACTGCTCCACTTTCTGCACAGCACTTATGGCCATTGATTTAATGGCAGCAGAATCAGCAAAACCCTGATTGGTTGCATTATCACCTGTATAAACTTTCTTATTACTGCTATCAGCTTCCGGCCCCGCCGCCTTTGCTATGGAGAAACAAAGCAGCAGCAATAAACCAAAACAAAAACGTTTCATAGCGTACATTTAATTAATACTACTCACTATTTAAAAACTATAACTATACCCCATGGTGCCCGTGAGATCGGTAGTATTTTTAGTTTTTTGTGTTTCGCGAATTTGATTGACAAGGTTCAGGTTCAACCGGTGTTTTTTGAACACCGTATAGGATGCATTCAGGCGTACACTCAGCACACTGCTTATTTGAATATTATCCTGTTTGCTGAAATTGTATGAAGCAGACAATCCGGATGACAATTTCTTTTCAAACATTCTCGCCATAAAGCTTACTGTAGGACCCATGGTCATAAAGTCATTTCGGGCAATGGTGTTATAGCTTACGTTATATGCTGCGGTAAGGTTTATACCCTGCTGTAACCACTGAATACCGTAAGAAGTAGCCATGTTATAAAACTGCGAGCTGTTGCCTTTGGCAACAGTGCCCCCCTGATCGTCCGATGCATCCTGAAAGTTCAGGTTCATGTTCAATGAATGCATTTGCTGCCCGCTTTTTCTGGTGAGCACATTTACATTCAGGTTGGCGTTTTGCGAGATCTGGGTAAAGTTCAGCGTATCCATTTGCTGATAGGGCAATTGGTTAATGTATTCAAACTGCGGACGAATACTCATGTAGGTCTGAAAGTTGGAATAACTAAAACTGGTCTGCCATCCTTCTGATGGCGCATAATTTATATTAAGCGCGCCCACCATCCGGTGGGTAGTTCCGGATTTGCTGTTATCGAGGTTATCGCGTTGGAAGCCCACATTTGCAGAAACACTTGCTTTATCTCTTAAGAAACTTTGCGCCAGGTTCACGGTTATATTTTCCAGGTCGTTATTGAAATAATAAGTTCCAAAGGTCTGGTAGCCGGGGTCTATACGTTCGTACCCGGCGCCAATGGTGCTTTTACGAAAATTGTAATTCAACTGGGTTTTCAGGGCATGATAAACAGCAGTAGAGCCATTTCCACCTGCAAAGACATTTGTAAATCCCTTGTTATGATCTTCTGTGGTATCCCGGATATCACGGGTTAAAACACTTGTAGCATACCCGGCAGTAAGCTCCAATCCTCTCAGCGGTTGTACGCTTGCCTCGTAATGTAAGGCCATGTTTTTACCGGGAAAAATAAGGAGACTGTCAGGTGGTGTTGACAAACTGCTTTGTATATCTTTCGCTGCAAATGCTGAGATGCTGAGCCGGTACCACTTTTGATTATAACCCAATTTGGCGCCATAACCCATGCGCTTGTACACCGGGATAATACCTGAAGCGCTATCGTACTGTACTGCCTTTCGCAAGCGGCCATACATGGCGCTTATTCTCCACGGACCATCCGGCGTTAGGTCAACCCCCACGCCGGTGAACTGATGACCGCTTAATGTGTATGGCGAAAAACTCATAGCCACATCGCCGATATGCACGGCTATCCACTTATAAGTAGGATGCAAACTCAACCGGTTAGGCGGTGTGGGGTACGATAACCCATGACCGGCATTGGTGAGGTTAAAAGAAAAAGGCAGGTTGATCTTACCGAATATATTGGCATTAAGATTACCCTGTAAGAACCAGGTGAACGGTGCACGACCATAATTGCCGTTACCACTATAAAAAGCAGCGTTCGCGGCTATGCCCCCGCTAAAGCGGACGGGTTTAGCTTTGAATACATTTTTCAAACCTTCAATATCTACCTGCTGGGCAATACCCTTGTTACAATAAATAACCAATATGATGAATAAAAGGCGGGGTACAATTTTTTGCATAGCGTTCAGGGTTTCGTTTTAGGGGCTTCATGGTCCTGTGTCATGGCGTTTTCTGAACCTTTATATCTGTTATAATGTATGAATCGGAGCCGTTCTGTACAAACTGTTTTATTTTAACTGCGCCTTTGCGGCCATCGCTGGTTTTAAACAGTACCACCAGGGGCTGTATATTGTTTGTGAATTGCATCCATCCACCTGAGGTAAAATCTACCGGCATTGCCGCCAGCAGCGCATCGTTTGTCATTGTATTAAAATCAGCCACTGTAAGATTGGAAGGGCAACCGCATTGTTCCTGAGAATTAATAATGGAGGCCGGTTGAGCGCCCGGAATAGCGTCAAAAGTGTAGCTGTCAGCCGAATCGGGCGAAACAAAGCGGTTATAGGTAAAGTTTTGGTTCAACCCAAAAAACACAAGGTCAATATCTTTTCCTGCAACTGACAGGTCGTCTGCCGCTTTAAAACTGCGTTGCAGTCTGGTAGAGAAAAAACAGCCAATAGAGCCATGAGCCGTATTAATTCCAAACCGAACATCGCTGAACATGCGCAGGTTGTTGTTTGGTAATACATTAATAGTCTGCTGAACAGACTTTGTTTCTTTGTCGTTACCCGCAGTCAGCGTAATGGTATAAGAACCTGCTGCAATAAAATGAATGGATGGTTTCCGGGCAGTATCATTATCTATAGTACCACCGGTAGTTGTCCATTTCCAGTGCAGGCCACTAACGGTCTCATTATTGAGCGTTGCCGTTAACGGCGCTTCATAATCATTGTCGTCTAAAGAAGGAATGATCGTAAAAGCCGGCAGCAAAGCAGGTTGCAGAACCAGCACCTGAGAAACCGTAAAATCTTTACGGCCATTATTTACTACCAGGGTAAGCGTATGATCGCCTGGTGTATTGAATTTTATGACACCGGGATCTTTTGCCGTAGATGTAGCCGGCTGGCCGCCTTCGAATGTCCACTTATAACTAATGCCACCGGTACTTTTATTAATGATCTTTACATCGGCCGGAACAAAATCATTTACCTGAGGTCGTGCCTCGAACCCAATAATTACAGAACTATCTATCAGGATGTCCACTGTTTTGGAATTGCGGTTGTCATCATTCCAGGCTTCGAGCGTAACCGAACAATTGCCGGCAGTGGCAAAGATGATCGTTCCCGGGTCTTTTTTATCGGAATTTGCAGGTTCGCCACCGGTGAACGTCCATTTAAAATGGGTAGCCCCGGTTGTATTATTGGCAAAATTTATCTTTACCGGTGCAGAAAGATCGTTGTTCACAATGGCATATGCGAAATCAACGCTTAAAGCTGTTTCCTGTTCTTTTTTACAGGCTGCTATTGGCGCATACAACAGCACTAAATACACGAAGTATTTTATTACGGGCTTTCTCAAGGTTGAGATTTAGGGGTATAAGGGTATAAACTATTAGTACAATGGCACTTCACGCCATGAAAAAAGAGTACATGACCTGTCCTGTGGCCTTGTACCCTTTGATGCTTTTATTATTTTTTCAATACGCTCCAGTTACCTCTAAGGCCACCAGAGTTACCAAAAATTGTATCCTTCGAATATATGGTCAGATTATTTGCGGTTATAACCGATAGTTTAACGGTATCGTCCCACATGATAAGCGTAGAATCAGCAATAAAACGATACGAGCTGGTATCTATATAATTACGAGATAAAACACGTGTAATCACCCTTCCATTCGGCTCAAAGATCATCGAATCCTGTGCGCCAAAATAACGGTAAGTCGTATCTTCATGAACGCCTGTCCACCTGGTTACATATTCTTTTGCAACAACCCAGCCCCAGTGTCCTACAATAAGGTCTGCGGGCTTCTTCATGGGTTCTTCTGTTTTGGAATCATTGTCCTTTTTACAGGAATACACAAGCGCTGATAATGCAAGGGCCGAAATGATACTGAACTTTTTCATTTGGATATTTATGATTAAAAATTTAAACTGAATTTTATCTGCCGGTTAGCCAACAGACATAACTATGCGTTAACGAAGGGAATACAATCGTTTAGCTTCTAAAAGAAACTGTCGGTATAACAGCAAGACTAATGGAAGCAGGTATGTTTACCTGTTACGAAGAATAGCCCGTTAGAGAAGCAGATAACACTTAGTGTATATACTAATCGCCTGCGTGGTATTAACAACCGTAGAATTTACTAAGGATAACGATAGGGTCATGGTTTTCATAGCTATCTAACGAATATCATTATATGATATAACACTTACAGGCGCAAAACTATATTAAACTTCTTATTTATGCAAGCCAAGTTGATAAGTGTGCAGATTTTACCGTTTTTCGTGCAGATTCCGGCAATAGACGTGTAAGGCAGGCACCAAAAAAAAGAGGGGTAGATACCCCTCCTGCTCTTGTACATGAACATGTATCAACCTATAAACTACTGATGTTTGATCATTCTTTTACAATCTTTTTTATAACAGTTTTTGTTCCATTACTGATCTTCACAAAGTAAATACCGGCTGGGATCCCGTTTAACGTCAACACATACTGTGAACCTTTTACCGAAAGTGATTGTAATACCCGGCCGGTAACATCGGTGAGCAATACAGTAGCGCCATTCACAAACTCATCACTCAGTTTTACCGTAACCTGGGTTATAAGTGGATTTGGATAAACGATCACCTCGTTTAACAAAGCATCCGGAACGGGTGTGGCAGGAGTGCTTTGATCAGTTCTTGTGCCAGAAGTAGTGGAAGCAGTAACAGTAACCAGCTTCCATTGCTGATTGTCGCCGCCATTCCAGGTCCATTGATCAACATTGCCGCCATCGGCAGTTGAATTACTGTATACCTCCACCGCTTTGCCACTGTGTACGGGCGTAATGCGATAATGACCATCCGTAGCAGGCGTAAAATAAAAACGCTGGTTGTCGCCGCCGGTTGACTGCCATAGCTGAACATTGGCGCCATCGGCAGTAGAGGCGGCATTTACATCGAGGTATTTACCACTTGAAAGCCCCACAATGGCATACTTACCACCACCCATATTAGTTACCTGCCATTTTTGACAGGGGCAATCATTTGCACTCCACTGATCAACGTTAGAACCATTCGCAGTACCATTGTTGTAAACCTCCATTGGTTTGTTGCTGTGTTTTGCAAAGATCTTATAGATCCCATTGGGAATTGGCTGAGCCGTTCCTGCTGTAATGCTTACATTATCAAAACCGCTGCTGTCGATAGCCCCGGTACTGCTGCCCGAACAGGCGGCAAGCCCTACATAATAAGTGGAAGCCATAGATACGGTAGCTGACCCCATCGTAAACCAGGCTACCCCATCTAATGACTGATAAGCCGTAAATGTATTACCCGACCTTTGTAATCTGAGCCATACCGGCGTCCATGTAAATTGATCGCCATCTGTCCATGTGGTATTACCACCAGTTGAACCTCTCACTCCAAACCGGGCATAACGCCAGCCTACATCACCCAGTGTTACGGCCAATGCCGTTGCATTTGAACTGAGCGATTCACGCATTATCAAACCCGTTTTACTTAAGGTGCCGGTTATCTTATATAACCGTGCTGTAATAGTAACGTCGTTGGTTAAGCTTGTATAGGCATAACTGTACGAGTCGGCCGTACCACCAATACCCGTACCTGAACCGGCCACAATAAAGGTGCTGTCTACCACATTGGCAAAACCTGCACCGCCAGCCGCGCTTACGGTACCAATATCCTGCCGTGACCAGCCCGATGGCAAGGCGCCGGTTGCAACTGGTGTAGCGCTTACCTGTGAAGAATTAGCGCTTGTGCCAGACTGATTTAAAGCATTTACCACATAATAGTAAGTTGTACCATTGGCAACATTTTCATCGGTGTATTCGCAATAAGTATCACGCGTCCAGGTAGCGATGGTGGTATAGGGGCCGCCAGATGAAGTGGCACGCAGCACATTATATCCCTGTGCCGTAATGCCGCTGGAAGCCCATTTTAAAAACACCCGCCCCGAACCGGGCGTTGCAGTGAGCGCAGTAGGAACAGGCGCCATTGGCGAAGGCGGATACGGAGAAGAAGTTGTATTCAGTGTGAAAGTTAAAGTTCCATATCCCAGGTGGTCCAGATCGCCGCCTTCGGGCCGCAAAATGTCTGAAACAGCTTTTACATTCGGCGCAGGTAAACCTTTCAATACTGCATAATGATTATAGAGCAGTTCAAATATGGGTTTATTATCGAAACGGCCATGCCCGTTGGTGGCCAGGTAAAACATGTTTACATTATCGCAGTTATTATACGGCTTGTAAGGCACCCATTTCCAAAGATTATAAGCAGCATTATATTCTGCTCCCGCCAGTAACCTGTTACTGCTGTAAGCAAACAGGTCAACACCCTGATTATACGCTACCTGGCAGGCATAGGCAAGAAATCCAAGTCCAAGCATAGCATGTGCCTGGTCACGGCCACTTTCCTGCCACTGACCCATACCATTGGGATGAATATAATAAACAGCATTGGTGATGGCCCCATTACCGGCGCCTGTTTTAAAATAATTTATGCCTTCATTGAATTTGGCCGTATCATCAAGCAGCACCCCCATACTTATGAGCGCGCCTATATTGCAGGCATCCCAGTTGGCGAAGTAATGACTGTCGCAGGTACCATTGTGATTGGTAAGAAAATCATGACAAACGGGATACAACCAGGTGCTCATCATATTTTTAAACCGGCTGAGATCTGAAGAAGCCCAGCCCGGATACAACCGCAGCACTTCTGCTGCTATTGCAAAATCCATAACGGCAATGCCCATTAAGCCGGGAATGTCTGTTCCTGTTGGTACCTGGTTCACGGCAGCGCTCCACCCGTTTAAATTACGTACAGCACAGGCGGCGAAAGTAGTATCACCTGAAATATACCAGCGCAAAGCATTCAAATAAGCAGCATGCGCATCCGCATCGGCCCGCTGACGGCTGGCGCCCATATTTGCCTGCGGGGCGGCGGAATATGTGTTTTTTGCTTTTGAATCAGTTATCAGCACATTCCAGTCGTCTATCCATGGATGCGCAGCGGCAGCTACTTTTGTTTTCATCCGGTCAAGGTCGGTTTGCGTATGCAGACCGCCGGGATGAACAAAAGTTTGTGCGGTTACATATTTTAATAAAAGAAAAGAAAATAGCAGCAATAGCAAGCATTTGTTAGGCCTGAATTTTCCCATATGTTTTGCTTTTTGGTTTTACCAATCGTTAGATGAAATGAACAGCCGTTATATAGTGCTTAGGAGATCATAGCTGTAACCAAATTCTAAGGGTTTGAATTTCCTGGGGCTATTATCAAAAATATTATCATATAAAAGGAAACAGGGGGGAGATTTCAGTATAAAAAGGGGGTGGTTTTCGGATTTTTAAGCCATAAGCGCACAAATTACCGCATTTGATATATGATGGGCATATAAGTAACAATGCTTACATTTAAGTATTGGTGACCATTAAACTTACTGATGAAAAAAAATATTTAGTTACATGACAACTAAAATGAATTTCTTCCTGCTGATCTTCGCCATTACAGGCTTTACAAATTGCAAAACCAGTCAAATGAACCACTCATCTACAACAGAAATTGGAATGTTTAAGGTGGCAATACTTTATCCGAATGGGGAAGATAAAACCTTTGACATGGACTATTATGAAAAAAAACACATGCCAATGGTAGCTGGATTTTTAGGCAAAAATTTGAAATTTTATGAAATTGATAAGGGCATAGCAGGCAGAACCCCCAATGACAAAGTTCCTTTTGCGGCTATAGGTTATTTCTACATTAATGATGTTGCTGAATATAATAAAGCAATCGCACAAAATAGAGATGCCGTTATCAGTGACTTTAAAAATTACACCAACATTCAGCCTGTTGTACAAATTAGTGAAATTAAACAGGTGGTATACCCTGCCGCAAAGTAAAGAATAGAATCCCTAAAAATCGTTTGTCTTTCAATGGCAACCTTCAACCACTCGCGCACCAATATTATCCGGTATATTCTGATCAGCGTATTTATTATTATCCTGGTCCAGTTATTTAACCTGCAGGTGCTTTCGGGCAAGTATCGCCGGGACGCTTTCAATAACGCTGTATTTCCAAAAGTAAAGTACCCGGGCAGAGGCATTATTTTCGATCGTAACGGTAAGGCCATATTAAACAATGCCATCCTGTATGACCTGGTTGTAACACCAAAGGAAGTCAGGGCAGTTGACACTACAGAGCTTTGCGCATTACTGGGTATTGACGTGGCAGAATTCAATAAACGCCTTCGCGATGCCCGTATCAGGAATGGTGGTTACCGTCCATCCCTGTTCGCGCCACTGCTGCCTGAAGCTGTACATGTCCGTTTAGATGAAAATATATGGAAGTACCCTGGTTTCACTTTAGTTGAACGACCTGTGCGTGTTTATCCATACAATGCCGGCGCCCATCTCCTGGGCTATATTGGAGAAGCAGATTCGGCAATCATTAAACGGTCGGGCGGATTCTACAGGATCGGCGATTATGTAGGCCGCTCTGGCCTGGAAAGTACATATGAAAATGTTCTCATGGGACAGCGTGGCGTAGAATACCTGCTAAAAGATAACCTAAACAGGTTAGTAGGCAGTTACGAGAATGGCAGCTACGATACGGCTGCGGTTGCCGGGCGTAATCTACATACGTGTCTTGACATACAGCTACAAATGCTGGCCGAAAAGCTGCTGAGGGGAAAAGTGGGCGCCGTTGTTGCGCTTGATCCCAAAACCGGAGGCGTACTGGCTATGGCATCCAGCCCCGATTTTAATCCTAATGATCTGGCCGGTCCATCCAGGCAAAAAAATTATTCGCGGTTGGTGCTGGATGTGGCAAGCCCTATGTTAAACAGAGCCATCAAAGGACAATACCCCCCTGGTTCAACTTATAAACCGATGGGGGCATTAATTGCCCTGGAAGAAGGCCTCATTACATCTGCCAGTAGCTATGACTGTCACGGAACTTATTACGGTTGTAACCGCCCATTGAATTGTACGGAAAAACAGTCAGGGCATGCGGCCAATCTAAGATTGGCAATTGCCTGGTCCTGTAACTCTTTTTTTTCGGATGTTATTAAAAAGACAATCGATAACCCGGCTTATAATGATCCACGTAAGGGATTAACAGCATGGAAAGCGTATATGTCGGCTTTCGGTATGGGACATAGAACAGGAATTGACCTGCCGAGCGAAGATGGTGGCAATGTGCCGGATACCGGTCAATATGATAAAGCATATCGCGGCTTATGGAATTCATGTACCATGACGGGCGGAGGATTAGGGATAGGGCAGGATAAGATGCTGGCTACTCCCCTGCAAATGGCGAATGCGATGTGTCTTATTGCCAACAAGGGCTTTTATTTTACCCCACACCTGGTAAACAGGATTGAAGCAGAGAATTCAAACGATACACTGCTGAAAAAATACCGCGTAAAACACGAGGTGCTTACGCACATTGCACCTGATGTTTATGATGTGGTGACTGCCGGCATGCAGGACGTTGTTGAAAAGGGAACTGCCAAAACTGCCCGCATTCCCGGAATTAACATCTGCGCCAAAACCGGCACTGCACAAAATATGATCCTGCTCGACGGCAAACGTTATGAACTAAAGGAGAACTCCACTTTTGTATGTTTTGCGCCCCGGGAAGATCCAAAGATCGCTATAGCAGTTGTTGTGGAAAATGCAGGTGCTGGTGGTACATGGGCCGGCCCTATTGCGTCGCTCTTAGTAGAAAAGTACTTGCGGGATACATTATCAGGCGAACGGGTTAGAAAGGTTGAAGAGATTGCCGCTACTGATCTGATGCCCACTCACCTTGCAAGAGTGCAGTATAAGGCCGATTCAACACGAGGGTTTGAATGGTTCAAAATTACCAGGGACAGTAGTTATATCCGTAATTACTTAAAACCAGGCGCCCCGTTTGTTCCGCCGGTATTAAGAAAAAAGCGTTGATTGGCCGCAACGTTGCCCGGGAGTTACGCGAATCCGTACACCAGATTGTTCGCTTTCGTACAGTTAAAGGAGAATTTTGTTCCCGAAACCTTTGGCCTGTAAGGTCTTACAGATTGGCATATGCGTTGAATCAGCTTCCAGTCAATAAACTTAATATACAACATATGAAAATTATTACCACCGTTTTGCTGTTGGGTTCGTTACTGGCAGCAGGCGCCCTCTCAGCACAGCAAACAGAAACCAGAAAAGTTCCTGACTTTATCAAATTGGACATTGGCGGCAGTTTCGACGCCGTACTTCGGCACGGAAACGAAACATCGGTAAAGATCATTACGGAGAATATTGATCCTAAAAAGATCCTTACCGAAACAAGCGGCAACAGATTGAAGGTCTCCCTGGAAAAAGGTTTTTATCATGACATAAAGATCAAACTGGAGATTACCTATAAAGATCTTGATGTACTTAACAAATCCGGTTCCGGTAATCTCGCCTGTGAATCTGATCTCGGTGGCGCCGGCGACATTGATCTTAGCTTAAGCGGCTCCGGAAATATGACCATTAACGGAACCGTTAAAGGAACCAATATCTCTATCCTGAGAAGCGGCAGCGGCAATATGAAACTCGCCCGTTTGCAGTCCGACCGTTCAAATATGGTTTTTTCGGGTTCCGGCAACTTTGAAGTCGCCGACGGTGCTGCAAAAACACAAACCATCCATCTGAGCGGTTCCGGTAATGTAAGCGCCTATGGATTGAAAACCGAAACCTGCGCCGCGGTTGTATCTGGTTCAGGCGAAATTAAAGTAAGCGTAAGCAATTCAATTGAAGCTACCATAACCGGCTCCGGCAATATCGAATACCGCGGCAATGCCCAGGTAACCAAATTAGCCGTGCACGGTTCCGGCAGGATCAGCAAAAAAAGCTAAAATCATCCATTACCTTGCCTATAGAGCAGGATGCCCGCTTCAACAAAAGGACTATTTTTACGCATTTGAAATCAAATTGTCAATGAGTAAACAAGTTCCTGTAGTTAAGTATAACACCAGTTATCCGTCAATTGAAGACCTGCGCAACAAAGCCAGGAGAAAAATCCCAAAATTTGCCTTTGAATACCTCGATGGGGGCTGTAATGAAGATGTAAACCTGCATAAAAACACGGCAGAGATCAGAGAGGTGGAATTGGCCCCTTATTATTTGAGCAAACACAAAGGGTCGAGCCTGCAAACCGAATTGTTCGGTCATGTGTACGATGCTCCTTTTGGTATTGCGCCTGTTGGGCTACAGGGACTTATCTGGCCCAATTCGCCGCAGATCCTTGCCAAAGCCGCCATGGAGCATAATATTCCCTTTATACTGAGCACAGTTACCACAGCCGATATTGAAACCATCAGCCAGATAACGGAAGGCCGGGCCTGGTACCAGCTGTACCACCCTGCCGAAGATGGGGTGCGCGATGATATTTTAAAGCGGCTCGAAGCCGCCCAATACCCCGTGCTGGTATTGCTCAGCGATGTACCATCATTCGGGTTCAGACCAAGAGACATTCGCAATGGGCTGGCCATGCCGCCAAGAATGACCCTGAAAAACATTCTTCAGATCATGACGCGACCTGAGTGGGCATTAAAAACATTGATGTACGGTACGCCTAATTTTGCTACGCTGAAGCCCTATATGCCAAAGGGATTAAACATGAAACAGCTGGGGCTTTTCATGAATCGCACGTTTGCCGGCAGACTGAATGCGGATAAAATAGCCCCCATTCGTGATAAATGGAAGGGAAAAATTGTAGTGAAAGGTATTGCCACCGAGGCCGATACTGAAATGTGCATCAAGCTGGGCGTAGATGGCATTGTAGTTTCCAACCACGGCGGCAGGCAGCTCGATGCCGGTCAGTCGGCCATAAAATCGATGCACCCGATCATCGATCGCTATAAAGGAAAAATAAAAATTATGATGGACAGCGGGCTGCGTTCAGGTCCGGATGTAGCGAGGGTAATGGCCAGTGGCGCCGATTTTACCTTTATGGGCCGGTCGTTTATGTACAGCGTAGCTGCCCTGGGCGATGAGGGTGGTAATCATGTGATCGCTATGCTGAAAACACAATTGCAGCAGGTAATGGACCAGGTTTGTTGTGAAAAGATCTATGACCTGCCGAAGCATATTATCAAATAAGATCGCACGAAATTTGAGACGAGGCGTCACAGGTTGACGCCTTTTTTTTATGCAACCCTCCTCCTCAGCTTTATTTCGCCGATATTAAGAAAAAGCCGTTCACAGCCTGCTTTTTAATAATTTTATGGCCTCAGAACGGCATTGATGCAACAACCAACCAACGGCAATGAATTAATAATACGGGTAGTGCAGGGCGATGAGATCGCCTTTGGACAGTTGTTCCGGCAATACAAGAACAAGCTTTACTCCTTTATTTTCCACCTTAGTGGCAGTGCCACCATTGCCGAAGACGTGTTGCAGGAGGTATTTTTAAAGATCTGGCGCGACCGCAACCTGCTTACCGGCATCGACAATTTTAACGCCTACCTGTACCGCATGGCGCAAAACACGGCTATTAATGTATTACGCCGCCAAAGCCGGGAAGCCCTGCTGCTGAACGAAGTGCAGCGACTGGCGCCGGAAGGGGTTCAGGGTGATGAATTGCTCGCCGCCAAAGAAGTGCGAACCGCCCTGCAACAGGCCATCAACAACCTGCCGCCCCAACAACGAAAGGTGTACCAGTTAGGTCAGGAACAGGGACTTACTTACGAGCAGATCGCCGACTCCCTCGGCATTTCCACTTCCACCGTTCGCAATCACATGGTGCAGGCCCTGAAAGCCATCCGGGAATATATCGCGCTCCACTTCCCTACCCTTCTTATCTACCTCGTTCCGATGTTAGCCATGATGATGACTTAAAAAATATTTTTCGGGCGACTAGACTTCTCCTTCCGGCGGTTTGTCACACCTATACACGATCACAATTCCATAACCTTTTTATAACCTTTCCGAAACACGTTTAAGCCATGTCTCAACAAAGACTACAGGATCTACTTGATAAATTATTAACCGACGATTGCACAGCCGCTGAAAAGCAGGAACTGTTTCAACTGATTGAATCAGTGGAAGATGACCCGCAATTACAGGAGGTGTTGGAAGGCGCATGGATGCGCTATCACCAACCCGGTCATGTTGTTGCAGAAGATCGCTCGGCTGCCATCCTGAAAAATATCCTGAACGAAAACCAGGTAGTGCCCCTGCGCAGAAAAAGAAAGCTATGGCCCTATATGGCTGCCGCTTCGGTGGTAGTACTGATTGGTTTGGGAATTTACCGCCTGTCGCTGCCCACAGCAAAAGGACCGGTTAAACCAAATATAGCAGCGATCACCAATGATGTGAAAGCGCCCGATAAAAGCAAAGCGACCTTGACCCTGGCCGGGGGACAACAGATCTTGCTCGATCAGGCACAAAGCGGAACGCTGGCAACAGAAAACGGCATGCGCGTGGTAAAAGAGAAAGACGGTCAACTGGCGTACGAAAGAACAGGAGCCAGCAACATGCCAACCGCCTATAATACATTGAACAATCCGAGAGGTAGCCGGGTAGTAACGCTTACCCTGCCCGATGGTACCAGGGTTTGGATGAATGCAGGCACCTCGCTTACTTATCCGACTGCTTTTGCCGCCAATGAAAGAAAAGTAGCGTTGACCGGTGAAGCCTATTTTGAAGTAGCGAAGGACCCCCGAAAACCATTCAGCGTACATTTCGTATCAGCAGGTAGAGAGGGAAATGTAGAAGTATTAGGTACTCACTTTAATATTAACGCGTACGATGACGAACCGGCAGTAAATACAACCTTATTGGAAGGTGCTGTAAAAGTGAAGTCAGAATTAGGAAACATTATTTTAAAACCTGGCGAACAGGCATCCTTATCCCATTCCTCCCAAACATCCCACCCCATCCCAGTTCAGACAGTGATGGCGTGGAAGAATGGATTGTTCGATTACAAACGCAGCGATATAACAGAAGTATTGCGCGATGCGGCCCGGTGGTACGATATTGATATTGTGTATGCAGGCAATCGTCCCAACGACACTTTTACCGGTGGCATAGACCGCACAGCCACCTTAACAGAGCTGTTGACCATTTTACAGATGACGGGTGTACGCTTTAAACTGGAAGGAAGAAAATTGATCGTGTTGAGTGGTAAATAACAAACGGAGACAAGTGATCCGAAAAAACCGCCCCGAATTGGCGTTCGGAGCGGCGAGTAAGTCGGGATCATTTTTTATAAAAAGTCGGGCAGACTTAATTATTGTTAAACCGTCTGAACGGATCCATCCGGAATGACCCAAACCAACCAAAACTATGCAGTTACAGGCGAACGGCAAAATATTGCCGTACCCATCACTAAAAACGCTGTTGATGATGAAGTTTACGGCTTTTCTGATCCTGGCCACCTGCTTACAGTTACAGGCCAACACGTATGCGCAAACCATTACATTGAATGTAAAGAACAGCCCCCTGGAATTTGTATTGGGACAGTTAAAAAAACAGAGTGGTTACCAGTTCTTTTACAAAGATGCTGCGCTGCGCAATGCCAAACCAGTAACCCTGGAAGTAAGCAATCGCCCTTTTGAAGAAGTACTGAACCTGTGTTTGAAAGACCAGCCTTTGAGCTGGAGCATTGTGAAAAATACAGTAGTGATCCTGGAAAAAGAGCAGGACCGCTCCATTGCCCGCACAGACACGGTTCCGCAGAATCAGGCCACCGGCGCTCCGCAAACCGTTAGCGGTACTTTGCTGGAGAATACCGGTAAACCCATAAGCGGTGCAGCAGTAGCGCTTACTGCTGCCAATCAGGGCAGTACCCGGTATAGCTATACCGATGAGCAGGGCGTTTTCTCCTTTCCCGAAGTACCCCCCGGCTCCTACTCTATCATCATTACACACGTTACTTATAACCGGGTTGACAGAAAAGTTAAAGTAACCAACGCCCCGGTTTCCCTGCACCTGAGCATGGCGCCTTTTACAGATGAGCAAAAGGAAGTGGAAGTAGTCATGAACAACGGTTACCAGTCAAAAAGCAAAGCCACCCAAACCGGCGCCGCCAATGTGATAGGTTCCAAAGAAATTGAAGCCAGTCCTTCTACCAACATTATGGAGCGCCTGGAAGGTAAAGTGCCTGGTGTATTGTTCGATGTTCGTAACAACCGCATCCAGGTAAGAGGTACGAATGGTCTTAATGCCAACGGCCTGGTTGCCCCGCTTATTGTTATTGACGGGTTTCCGGCCATTGATCAAAACCTCACCAACATACCCAGTGCATCGGTAGACAGAAACCCTGCTACCTCCAAGATCATCAATTCCACCGGCAACGCCATCCTCAGCACCCTTAACCCCAACGATATTGAAAGCATTACCTTTTTAAAAGATGCAGCAGCCGCTGCCATCTGGGGTTCCATGGCTGCCAATGGTGTTATTGTTATTGAAACCAAACGAGGTAAAAGAGGTACGCCACAGGTAAACCTGAATACAACGCTCAGCGTTTCCAACCCGGCCAATTTTAAAAACCTCAAAACCATGTC
>NZ_JBJMLX010000075.1:0-1387 GCF_045805085.1 Niastella sp. | reverse complement strand
TGGAAGTAGATGGCCGCTATGACGGCAGCTCCCGGTTCCCTTCCAGTGAGCGGTTTGGTTTCTTCCCTTCCATATCTGCGGGCTGGCGTATCAGTAAGGAAGCTTTCTTTGAAAAGCTGACCAATATTGTGTCGGAATTGAAGCTCCGTGGTTCTTATGGTTCGTTAGGTAACCAGGACCTGGGAAATTACAATTCGCCATCAGCCTTGTATCCCTATGTGCCGCTTATGAACAGCTCATTGACCAATTACCTCACGGGTGGCAATAAAACCCAGGTGTTGAGTGCCCCTGCACCTGTAACGCCCAATTTCACCTGGGAGCGTACGGCTTCGCTGAACCTGGGTATCGATGCGGCTTTCCTGAAAAATCGTTTGCAGATCAGCTTTGATCGCTACCGCCGTAAAACTACCAATATGCTGGCGCCTGGTTTAACGCTGCCGGCCGTATTTGGAGCGGCGGCGCCATTACAAAATGCAGGGGATCTGCAAACCAATGGATTTGAGTTATCCGTTAAGTGGCAGGATGGCGGTACGCTGCTGGGCAAACGCTTCACCTATGGATTTGGTGTTGCCCTGTCTGATTACACGGCGAAGATCACCCGCTATTACAACCCCAACAAAATACTGGGCGATGAACACACCCTGACCTATTACGATGGAAAACAGGTAGGAGAGATCTGGGGATACAGGACCAATGGTTATTTTCAGTCCGATGCAGAAGCGGCAGCTTATCCCATCAACCAGGATTATATAGATCTTGACCAGCGCGTAGCCTCGCCGGGCGAGTGGAGTAAACTGCATGCAGGCGATCTTAAGTTCAAAGATCTGTCAGGGCCGGATGGAAAACCTGATGGCGTGATCAACAATGGCAAGAATACCCTCGCCGATCATGGTGACCTGGAAAGACTTGGTAATAAGTTACCCCGATATTCATTTGGCATCAATGGTAATTTCAGCTGGAATAATTTCGATCTTTCTTTCTTCTTCCAGGGCATAGGCAAACAGAACTGGTGGCCTGATGTAGAGTCTTCTTTATTCTGGGGACCTTATGGCCGTCCATACGTGGCGTTTGTACCTAAAGATTTTCCCGATAAGATCTGGAGCCCTTCTAATCCCAATGCTTACTTTCCTTTATTACGCGGGTATAGTTCTTACTCCGGTGGCGATTTGTCTATTCCGGATGATAAATACCTTCAGGATATCGCCTACATCCGGTTAAAGAACCTGACGGTGGGCTATAATCTGCCTGTTGCCTGGTCAAGACGGTTAAAGATGCAGCGCATTCGCTGCTACTTTACCGGTCAGAACCTGTTCACCTTAACAAAAATGGATTCGAAATATATAGACCCGGAGCAGGTAACACCTGGTATGGCCACTGACTGGGGAGG
>NZ_JBJMLX010000074.1:0-4200 GCF_045805085.1 Niastella sp. | reverse complement strand
TTCCGCATAGGTTAACAGCACCTCGGGGTAACGGATGATGAAGGTAGTGGCGCTGCCCCACCAGTCATTGGCTTTATGCGTTTTCCAATCGTAACTTTCGTCGTCGCGGTATTTCAGGAAATAAGGATGTTTTTGCAGGGTGTTCTGCCAGGTTATTACATTATTGGGATCGTTCTTTACAAAATACGCGCTTTGATACGTGGCGTCCTTGCGGGGCCCGGCCGGAAATTTATTATAGAAGGCAATTTCTCCATAGCCATCTTCCCAACCGCCTTCTTCATAATCGGGTGAGAAGGGATTGGGCCCGCACATGTTCCCATTTTCCCAACTCCAGTTGGGAATATCATTATCATAATAACAGGCAAATACCGCCTCTTTATTGTACTTGTTGCCGATCTTCCAGATATCGGCAAAATTCGTCATCAGGTCGTAGCCCCAGGTAGCTTTTCCATCTATAACTTCTTTTGCTTTGGCGGCGGCCAGCGCGTATTTGTCGGCCTGTTTCAACGGCCAGCCGGCCATGGTCAAATACACATTGGCCAACAGGGCCTTTGCCGAGCCTTTGGTAGCCAGGATATCGATGCTGTTCTGTCTTGATTTGCCGCTCCAGTGATCGGGCAGCATGGTCTCGGCTTGCTGCAGATCGGCTACGATCAGATTATAGATCTCGGCTATGGTAGCATTGGGCCGGTTAGCCTGCGGCACGGCTTCCGTGGTCAGCGGTACTTCTCCCCAGGTGCGGGTCAAATAGAAATAACTGACAGCGCGCATGAAATATGCATAGCCGGCAGCGTTATTACGTTGATCGTCGGTTGCTGTTGTTGCGTTTGTATAATGCTGAAGGAGTGCGTTGGCCGATTTGATGGTGGCATAAAAATAATTCCACCACGGAGTCATGCGGCTGTTGGATGCGTTGGCGTTAAAAGCATCAAAGTCTGAAAAATCTATTTTGTTACCTGCCCTTTTTGCGGTAATGTCATCTGCGGCATAATAGGGACCTACAATGGTGTTAAAAGCGCCATTGAGCTGCAGGGCCAGGGCGGCCTCGGCCAGCTCAAGGTCTTCGCCTGTTTTGTAAAAATTTACCAGCGTAACGCTTCCCTGGGGTTTTTCGTTGAGGTAACTTTTGTTACAGGCCATGGCCAACAGCACCAGCGCCAGCCAGCCGATAGTATATTTATTGAATTTTTGCATTGTTATCACTTTAGGTCAGTTTTAAAATTTCACCTGTACACCAACGGTAATTGTTTTGGGAGAAGGATAAGCACCCAGGTCGATACCTGCGTCCTGATCACTGTTTGCCATGGTAGATGTAGCTTCGGGATCAAAGCCTTTGTATTTGGTAATAGTGGCCAGGTTCTGTGCGCTGATGAAGATCTTTGCAGCTGCCAGCTTCAGCCATTTCTGGCCGAGCTCATAGGACAGGCTCACATTCTTTACCCTTACATAACTTCCATTCTGCAGGAACTGCGTACTCTCTACCCAGCTTTTATTTTTGCTGCCGGGGTTGGCAAAGGCAGAACCGGGATTGGAAGGCGTCCAGTAATGAGCTGCATCGGCGAGGTTGATGAATTTAACGTCACTGGCAGGCACAACGGTAGCGGCGTAGGTGGCATTGAAGATCTTATTGCCATGCGAGCCCTGGATAAACACGTTCAACTCGAAATTCTTATACGCCACTGAATTATTAAAGCCCCATTGCATTTTTGGCATAGCCGATCCGGTAATCACCCTGTCTTCAAACCCAATAGTGTTGTTCCCATTCACATCTCTGTACATAGCGTCACCGGCTTTGTAATTTCCTTTATCGGCCTGGTAAACGCCTTCCCATGGAATAAGGTAAAAGGCGCCGAGCGATTGTCCTACTTTTACTACCTGGATACTATTGGAAATAAGTCCGCCGCCTATAACCGGCCGTTCCAGCATGGAATCTGCACCCAGGCTTATCACTTTATTCTGGTTGAAGGAAGCATTGAAGGAGGCATTCCAGGTAAAGTGGCCGCTTTTAACCGGCGTTCCGTCCATCACGATTTCCCAACCTTTATTATTTATCCTGCCGATGTTCTTCAGGTAGGTACCACCGCCATCATAGTTATTGATGCGGGTGTTGAGCAACAGGTCGCTGGTGTTCTTATTATAATAGTCCACGCTTATATTCAGCCTGTTGCCGAATACACTTGCATCGAGCCCGACATTCGTTTGTTTCGAGGTTTCCCATTTTACATCCTTATTGGCCGGGTTGCCCAGGGTATAGCCCGGGTAAACGGTGGTGGTGCCATAAGAATAAATAACGGGGGTGAGCAGGCCAAGCGTGCTGTATGGGTCTACGGCCTGGTTACCGGTAACGCCCCAGCCGGCCCTTACTTTAAGATTGGAAAAAATACCGAGGTCTTCGATGAATTTTTCATTGCTCAGTTTCCAGCCAACACTAAATGATGGGAAATTACCCCACTTGTTATTGCCCTGGAATTTGGAAGAACCATCTCTTCTTATAGTGGCCGTCAACAGGTATTTATCATTGTAGCTATACGCTGCCCGGCCCATATATGACAAAAGCGACCAGTTGCTATAACCGGATGCAATACCCTGCGAAGCATTCAGCCCCAGGTTGTAATAGCCGTTCGATAAAGAAGCCAGTCCGGAACCGGTTGCGCTGAAGGTATAGAACTTATTGCCGGTAGCTTCCATTAAAGCAGTACCCGTGAGGCTATTTTTGCCGAACGTTTTATGGAACGTAAGGACGTTGCTGTTTTGATAAGTATATTTTTCAGTAGAACTTTGTCCCGATCCATGATTACCCGGACTGATCCAGTCGTTATTCACATAGGCAGACCTTGATAATTGCAGATCGACACCGGCATTGACCGTAAGGGTGAGCCAGTCGGTAATGGCATATTTCAATTTGCCATTGAAAATTCCCACATTGGAAAAATTATCTCCATTGCGTTCCTTAATAACCATATAGGGGTTACTCCAAATGGGCGAGATGCCAAAGCGATTGTACTGGCCAGACGCATCATAGACCGGTTCTGTTGGCGCCCAGGTAAGCGCGCCCATAACAGGATTGCCTTTGGAGCCAATATCGTCGTTATTGTGCGAATTGATGCGGCCTGCATACACGTTGATGCCAATAGTCAGCCGCTTGCTTAATTTCAGGTCTATGTTGGAACGAAAGCCAAACTTTTTCTGGTTACTGTTCTGTAATAAACCTTCCTGGTTTACATAGAAACCCGACACATAATATTTTGCATTGTCGGTTCCGCCGGCAGCTGACAATTGATGGCTTTGGGTAACCGAATTATCGAAGATCATACTTTGCCAGTCGGTCGTTTGCCCGGCAAAAGATTGCGGATCGGGAAATACGGCGGCGCCGGCCGTTAAATTGGCCACATTTGCATACGTTACCGCATCCATGAGCTTGTATTTTTTCATGGGTCTGTTAAAGCTGGCAAAACCATTATACTCAATTCTGGGCTTACCGCTTTTGCCGCTTTTGGTAGTAACAAGGATCACCCCGTTAGCGCCTCTTGAGCCATATACAGCCGTAGCAGACGCATCCTTCAACACTTCCATGGATTCAATATCGTTCACGTTGATGTCGCTCAGTCCATTGCTGCTGAGGGCAATACCATCCACCACATACAGGGGATCGTTGCTGGCGTTCACCGAATTGGCGCCGCGGATGCGAATTTTAACGCCACCGCCCGGCGCGCCGGAGTTATTGGTAACGGCTACACCCGCCACGCGGCCCTGCAGGGCAGATGAGGCGTTCACTACCGGTTGGTCTTTGTATGCTTTGGCAGAAAGGGTAGCTACAGCACCGGTAAGATCGGTTCGTTTTTGCGTACCATACCCTACTACGATCATTTGTTCTTCCACCACAGCTATAGCAAGCGTAACATCGATAGCGTCTGTGGCAGCGGAGATCTTTACCTGTTGCGGCGCATAGCCAACGGAAGAGAATTCGAGTACATCGCCGGGCGCTGCCTCGATCGTAAATTCGCCATTCTCATTGCTGGCCACGCTTATATGCTGCGCTTTATTGGTCACTGTTACGCCAGCCAGGGGTTCACCCCTGTCGCTTGTGATTACTCCTTATAATTGCACAAGCGCCGGAGGCGGCGGCGCGTTGTTTACTTCCGGCACTTTTTCTTTCATGACAATCGTTTCGCCGAACCGTACAAAGGTGAACGGCTGGTT
>NZ_JBJMLX010000073.1:0-4441 GCF_045805085.1 Niastella sp. | reverse complement strand
ATACCTCATTGATGCCCGGTCAATACCCTATTCCAAATTTCATCCACAGTTCAGCAAGGATGCATTGAAAACGTTCCTGGAACAAAATGGGGTCAGGTATGTTTTTATGGGAGATGAGATAGGAGGGCGGCCAATCGATGCATCCTGTTATCGCCAGGGAAAAGTTGACTATGACATTTTAAAAACAAAAGACTTTTTTAAGAGGGGTATTGAGCGGTTGAAAACAGCGTACAATAAAGATATTAACGTGGCCATCATGTGCAGTGAACGAAAGCCCTCCGAATGCCACAGAAGCAGGTTGATTGGCAAGGTGCTGGATGCCGAAGGAATAATGGTGCAGCATATTGATGAAACCGGTAATTTAAAAGACCAGAAGGCCGTGGCGAGTGAATTTAATAAAGGGTATCAGTCAGGGGATCTGTTTGGGAATTAGAATCTATTTAACATGAAACTACTCGCTGAAAACGAATTGATCTGGTCATGGGTGGTAGCCAATTCAAAAATGAACCGCGAGCGCAATGCCAGTGGGGTGAATAGTTATGAAAAGGAGTTGAAGTTCAGACCGGAGGAATTTCTTGAAAAGCACATCCAACAATACGGCCAGGTAAAATGGCTGGACCTTTGTTGTGGACAGGGTAAAGCACTTATTCAAACCGGAGAATGGCTTTTAAGCAAAGGGTTGCAGGATAAAGCCACTTTAAAGGGTATTGACCTGGTAGATGCCTTTCAAACAATCTCACGGGATATAACCTGCGTTGATTTTGAAGTAAGGTCACTGGTCGATTGGTCATCCATAGTACAATTTGATCTTATCACCTGCGTACGTGGTCTGCATTATATTGGCGACAAAATAAAAGTGCTCGCATCAGTTTTTGAAAGATTAACACCGGAAGGCGTATTCATTGCCAATCTTGACCTGAGCAATATTCAAATTGAAAATATAGACACGGAGGATTACCTGCTGCATTGTTTTAAGAAGCACGACGTTCAATATAACCGTCGCACCCGGATTTGGAATGTAAAGGCGCTCGGCAGATTGATTTCTCACTTATCTATAAAGGGGCCAATGATGAAGTGGGGCCTAACTATACCGGGCAGGATGCGGTGTGTTCGGTGTATGGGATAGAATGACCTTATTAAGCCAATTGTTTTTCTGTTATCATAGCAGTAACAAACTTTTTTTCTTTTTTCCTCAATTCCTCATTAGTAGAAATCTCGTGTAATCGTTGTTTTTCAACCAACCTGATCCAATAGGTGGCGGGAATGATATTGTTTGAATGGATCTCAAGCCTGATGGTAATATAATCAGGGGGCATCCGGTGATTGTTGATTAATTGGCTTAACAAAGTTTCATCAATACTGATCTCTTCGGCAAAATCTTTCCTTTTCTTTTCAAGTAACTCAACATATCTTTTGAGAAAGAAACCAAATGTGAATTCAGGATTGAATCCTTCCTTACTATCGAGGTAATCTTCTATTCGAAATCTTAAATGATATAGCCGCAGAGAATTTTTGGTTTCCTCTGTCATCTCTGCTTGCGTTTTTTTACGGGCAGCAGCCAATTGCTCTGCTGCTTCTTTTTGTTGTTTCGCTGTAAGCTTAACGGGAAATACAAAACCATTGACTAATTCCTCAGGCCCATGTTCCTTTAATAGTTTTTTATAAAGTCTTTTGTAGTTCATGCAACATATTTTTTTATTATCATTTGTAATGCATCACTTTCTAAATACAATTGCCATCCGCCATAGATCATATGATACTTTTGCTTGTAATGATTGACCAATGTAGTCTTTGGGACTAATGACACGCAGGCACCTTCCGAATACTTATCAGCAGACAGCCGGCAGGCAAAAGCAATCAGGCAACCGGCAATTCTATCGTATTGCTTAAACTTTCCCTGGTTTTCTCTCGAATTGGCAATTAGCTTAATTTCTATTCTTTTTTCTGCAGGATGATCTACCAATGCCATAACGCCTAAAATATCATCATTGCCGTCAATTTGCAACTTGTAAATGGTGGCAGTTTGCCTTAATAGTTTCCAGGTAAAAAAGTATCTCGATTTGGTAAGGGTTGCAAAATCTATAGGTTCTACCTGGTTAATAACGGCCTTTTTGCAAACGCCACTACACACTTCAATTATATACATAAAGGTACAAAAAGTTTACAAAAAATGTAAAGAAATTAAGCGCGTTATTACTTGCTCAAGTGCCCCCTCTTATAGTGTAGTTGTTGTGTGTGTGATGTTCTAAAATACAAACGAGTCCTATTATTAATCGATTACTGTCGACTTCCTTACAAAAACATGATCAAAATCAAAAACTTTCCACGTTGATGTTCTTCCACCAAAATCCCGTAGTATTACGTTTTCTTTTCAGGTGTATTACGGGTGCACGATCCAGTTAAATCATGCATCTTCGTTCTAACCACGTAAGTAATCCCTCCTAAGGTTAATGGCAATTCAAGTAGCATGATCCGTATCTCCCTGTTTCCCGGGAATACCCAACCACACAACATACTGTAACAGTTGCATGAAGGGCTACCAACATGTTTTATAACCATTGTCAATAACCAACATTAAATCTCACTTTTATGCTTACTGAAGAGAGCATCTCCCTACCGCCTATTTTTACTGCAGTTACTGCATTGTTTAGTAAGTGGACTGAAACGCCCATTGAACCCACCACTTCCATTATGGACAGTGCCTGGAATAATGCGGGTGAATTTCAATTTCCAAATGGCTGGGTGTATGCCAAAAACGACGCTAAATTCCTGTACATGGTCCTCGATGTAGTGGCCGATACCGGAAACGATTTCGGGACCAATGATTATTACTGGCTCAGTTTTGATGTAGATGAGAATAAGGGCATCTCGGCCAACAAAGATGTGAACTATGGTTTGTTTCCCGGCTTCCCTAATAAAATGGGTATTCAAAAATACCTGGGACCCGGCACCTGGACAGGCATTTCTGAACCACCGGAATCAAAAAGCCGTGTTGAATATGGCCCTTCACCCAAATCATCCACTCCGCACCGCATTTGGAAATTCAAGATCTCGTTAACGGAGATAAACGCCAGTCTGTTCTCCCTGTTGGGATTGCCCTTTACCTATTTTGGTTTCCGGGTAAGTTCTACCAACCCTGCTTTTACCACAGATTTTCCCGCCAACTTCTTTCAGAATTTCTCCAATTTAACGAAGCTGTATTTTGCCCGCAAACCAGCGCCCAATCCAACTTTGTTAGGAACCATTATTGGCACCGTTGGACTTATACCAACATCGGCTTCGGTATTGAACGCGGCTACCGGTCGCGCCACCACCACCGCTGGTTATTTTATTGAGGCGCATAATGCCGCTTTTGGCGGGGTGTTGAACTTTATTGCTAACCGCGTAAATGTTACTGCTCTTGTTGGGATAGGAGCACATAAATATCGTATTCTGCATGCAGTGCCTGGCAGCGCTACCTTTCTGCCACTGGTTTCTGCGTGGAGTAATTATCGTTGGACGGGCATGAACTATGTACCGGAATCTTTCTCGGCCGATTTGAATAAACAATATACCCTTCTGAATCCAGCTGCAGAATACTCCATTGATGACCTGTTGATACAATTCTCCACCTATGGCATGGATACCGGTTTGCATAGATTCAAAGTGGAGTTCTTTAAAGCCGATGGCGTTACGCCGGTTGCTTCTGCACCGCAGGTGTTGACATTGTACATCGATAACAATGTGCCCAATGTGAATATCAACAGTATAAAACATGGCGCTACTGAAGTAACTGCCTGCGCTATTGAAAATATAGGACCTGGCGCTGATGGCCTTACTTTTAATGTTACGGCCAACGATCCTGAAGGCAACCTGCTTTCGTGGAGCTTTAGTGCAACCTATGGCGAGAACCAGTCAGTGGCTATTTACAGCCAGCAGTACGAAACTGCCGTTCCGCCTGGAACCAACTGGGCCGGGGTATTGAACTTTGCAGTGCCTACCGCACCTGCCAACTGGCGGCCGCCCATTCAATGCGCTTACAGCTTTATTGTGCAGGCCTATGCCCGTACAACCAATGGCTATGGGTATATCGGCTATACAAACTATCATCGCAATTTAACCTTGCTGGTATAATGAAATGAGTTAATAAGTTGAAAAGTTAACAAGAATGATAAGACCTGGTAAATTGAGTTGCTTTGGCAGCTTCAGTTTGCCGGGTTTTTTTATGGTCAATGGTCAATGGTGAATGGTCAATGCTTTCTGCTATTGAAGAAACCGGTAACTGGTAACCAATACACTAACCGTGGGTCTGTGAAATAGACCAGTTATACAGTTTCCTGCAAAAAACTGTTTTTTTCAAGGGCACATTGCACGCTCAGATGCGTCTTAATAGACAGTCTGATAATTTTTGTTCAACCGCTGGCATTGAGGCATGCTTTTGACTACATGATAAGTCTCCATT
>NZ_JBJMLX010000072.1:0-7821 GCF_045805085.1 Niastella sp. | reverse complement strand
GTATTACGAACCGAAATAGAAACGATAAATGATCCACGGATCACTATTGCTCCTATGATACTGATCGTATTTATTGAAAACGCCTTCAAACACGCCCGTAATACCCTCGACGAAAAGATCTACATTGAGATCGACCTGAATGTTACCGGTAATTTTATTGTATTTTCAGTAAGGAACTCATACAGTGAATTAAAACATGAAAACAGCATCAGCCAGGCAAGCTCGGGACTGGGGCTTCCCAATACCATCAGGCGGTTGAACCTGTTGTATGAAGAAAATTACAAATTGGACCAGTTTATCACTGACAATATGTACATTGTTCAGCTTCGCTTAAAAATAAAATAACAGGTATGTTTAACTGTCTTGTTGTAGACGATGAACCTATTGCGCGGGATATTATAATAAGTTACTGCAGCCATTTGCCACAGCTACGGGTGCTGGGGAGCTGCGGCAATGTATTTGAAGCAAAGGATATTCTGGTACAACAACCCATAGATATCCTGTTCCTGGATGTACATATGCCGGTGCTGGATGGTATTGGCTTTTTACGAACCCTTAAAAACAGACCGCAGGTTATATTTATTACTGCCTATAAAGAATATGCAGTTGACGCCTTTGAACTATCGGCCTGCGATTACCTGGTAAAACCATTCTCACTCGAACGGTTCATCATGGCAGTAGACAAGGCAACAGAAAAACAAAAGGCCTCGACTCCGGCAAACGAAAACAAGGCCACCCAGCTCAATGATTATTTCTTTATAAAAGCCGATGGCAAGATTTACAAACTCCTATATAACGATATTCTGTTAGCTGAAGCAAAAGGGAATTATACAAAAATAGTCTGCACCGATCAAACCCTGTTGCCCAACATGTCTTTTAGCGCATTTGAGTCCCTGCTCCCTGCTAATTTGTTTATCCGGGTACACCGCTCATTCATCATTAATAAATCAAAGATCGATCATATAACAGGTAATACGGTAGAAATACTGAAAATGCAAATACCCATTGGGGTGAATTATAAAGAAGCTTTTCTGAAAGCGTTGGGATTGTAAAGCCCCCTCCCGGCCAGCCAGCCTCCCCCCGGCCCCCTCCGGTGGAGGGGGAGAAATACAACTTCGCACCAATATTCAACCTGTTACCTTTGCAACTTCTTTTCCCTTATTTCACATTTCTTTTATTAACTCTATCAACTATGTCAACTCTATCAACCCTTGTATTCCTGGTTAACTGGTCAACTCGTTAACTCGTCAACTCATTTCCCCAATACCATTACCTGGAAAGCATTATTATCTTTCGTTGGCAAATACAGTTTATGGGTGGTATCATCAAGAGCAATCGTGCGTGCTCCCTTTTTAGTGGGTATAGAACCTGTTTTACTATAACTATCTTTATCACCTTGCTTCACTACAGTTATACTTCCTTCGCCGTTGGAGGCATAAATATTATTGGAAGCTTTATCAAAGACTACCCCATCGCAACCGGCGCCAATGGGTATCTTGCTTATAATGGCGCCGCTACCGGCATCCAGGACCATTAATTGCCTGCTATCGCTGCAGGCAGAAAACAACCGGTGCGTTGTATTATCAATGGCTAAACCGGTTGGCGC
Source organism: Niastella sp. (assembly GCF_045805085.1). Classification (NCBI taxonomy): domain Bacteria; kingdom Pseudomonadati; phylum Bacteroidota; class Chitinophagia; order Chitinophagales; family Chitinophagaceae; genus Niastella; species Niastella sp. The sequence continues at coordinate 6,215 of NZ_JBJMLX010000072.1, read as the reverse complement.
TACGCCGGGAGTCAATGCCCAGTGATGCAATACCCGCTGGCTTTTAAGATCGATCACTACTATTTCACTTTTGTCTTCTATATTAACAAACAAGGTACCTGCGCCATTGGTCACCGCTTCTTCCGGCTTGCCGCCCACATCAACAGTTCCCACTACTTTATCATTCTCGGGATCAACAATACTAATGCTGTTGCTGCGCCCATTACATACGATCAGGTGTTTTGAAAATTCATCATACATAATAGCATCAGGATTTTGTCCCACAGGTAATTGACCAAATACCCTGGCAGTTTGTAAATCAAATACCGTAAGTGTATTCAATCGGCCATTGCTGGTATACCCTTTATTCAGGTTCGGCACAAAAGCGATACCATGAACGCCGATAGTTCCGGGAATAATCCCCATTGAATCGCCGGTTGTTTTATTTACAATATTTACCTGGGTGCCATGTGATACATATAATTTATCGGAACCTGGTTGAATGGCCAGGTAATCCCAGCCGCCTGTTCCTGACAAATGAAAAGTAGTGAGTAAATGTATCTCAGTAGCAGGTTGAGCCTTACCCGAAATTGCTGCAATTAGTAACAGTATACAAATTAACCCTGGTTGCTTTTTCATATTATATATTTATGGAGTGGTAGTTTTATTTTTATAGATCATTCGAATACCTGTTGGTAATACGATCAGCAACAGCGGCAGCGCCATTACAAAACCGCCAATTACCGCTATGGCCAACGGCTGGTGCAATTGAGCTCCCGTACCAATGCCTAATGCCAATGGCATGAGTGCAATGATAGCGCCTAATGCCGTCATTAACTTGGGACGCAGCCGCGTTGAAATGGAATAGATAATGGCTTCATCGGTTCCTTTTTCATGCAGCGATTCCCGAAACTGCAAAAAGGTAAACACCGAATTTTCGCCAATGATACCGGTGATCATTATAAGCCCGGTGTAACTGCCTACATTTAACGGCGTACCGGTAAGGAACAGCGCCAGGTAACTGCCTGAAATGCCCAACACGGCAATCCCTAAAATAAGCAAGGCAATACTAAAACTTCTGTATAAAAACAGGATAACAGCAAACACCAGCAGACTGGCCGTTATTAAGATCATCAGCAGTTCTTTGAACGATTGCTGCTGATCGGCATAAGCGCCCCCATATTGAATGCTGTAAGATTGTGGTAAATGAATGTCAGTGGCCAGCTTTTGTTGTATATCCTTCATCACACTGCCCAGGTCGCGGTTTTCGAGGCGGGCAGTAATTACTCCCATCGATTGTAAATTCTCCCGTTGTATTTCGGCATCACCGCCGTTTACGGTAACACTGGCCAGTGTGGTTATGGGTTTTAACCGGCCATCGGGTAAAAATATTTTCAGGTCGTTTATGGCGTTTACACTCATTTTCCGATTACCGGGATATACCAACCGGATGGGAACGTACTGCTGCTTCTCAAATAAATTCCCTGCAATATTGCCTTCCAGTGAAGTCTGCAACTGGTATTGGAAATTAGCCGGGGTTATCCCAAACTGCGCCAGCTTTGCATAATCGGGCTGTACGCTTATTGAAGGACCGGCAATAACAACGCCATTGAAGACATCGGCCGTACCCGGCACATTTGATACTACCTCAGCCACCTGTTTACTTAACTGCTGTAATGTTTTTTGATTATCACCGAATACTTTTATTTCTACGGGCTGAACAGATGTCATCAGATCGCCCAGCATATCACCGATCACCTGTCCGAAATCAACCCGTAAGGCGGGTTGCGAACTTTCTATTTGTTGGCGAATGTCTGCGATCACCTCATCGGTATTTTTCTTCCTGTTCTTTTTAAGTTGAATGAGGTAATCGCCGCTGTTGGGTTCGGTAATAAAAAAACCCATTTGCGTGCCCGTTCTTCTTGAATAAGCCTGCACTTCCGGTATGGCTTTTAATATCTTTTCTACCTGTCGCAACTCACGATCCGTTTCTTCCAGGGAAGTACCGGGCGGTGAATTGTAATCCAGCACTATGCTGCCTTCGTCCATCTCGGGTAAAAACCCGGTTTCCAGGCGCGGCACCAGCAAGGCTATTAAAACCGCTAATGCCACCACAAAGGCGATGCTGATATACGGACGTTTAATAAAAAAAGATACCCAGTTTTGCGAACGCACATTATGAGCCGCCGCCTGCTGTCCCGATCGTGGCTTGTTCCTGGTAAGCAACAGGTAAACGACAGGCAATCCAATCCAGGTAACAAAAAAGGAACACACCAGGGTTATGATCATGGTATTGGTCATAACACTGAAATAAGCGCCGGCCACACCGGTCATTAATAAAAAGGGAATGAAAATAACTATGGTGCTTATAGACGATCCCAGCATGGCGGGAAACAGGTAGTGAATGGCCTTTTGCACCAGGGTGGTACTGGGTTCTTCCGGATGTTCTTCATGAGTGCGGTGGATCTGTTCTACCACTACAATGGCATCGTCAATTATCAATCCAATGGCAGCTGCTATTGCACCCAGCGTCATGATGTTAAAAGTGTACCCAACAGCATACAGCACAATCAACGTAAGCCCCAGTGTAATGGGGATGGTAAACAGCAAGGTAGCGCTTGCCTTCAGGGACCGCAAAAAGATAATTGCTACCACAATGGCCAGTAACAATCCTATCCACAAACTATCGGTCACACTTTTAATAGAGTCATTTACAAAATCGGCCTGGATGTAATAAGGAACAATACGAATATCGGGTGGTAATACTTTCTTTAGTTCAACGATCTTTTTCTCCATCGCTGTCGACAGTGTTACCAGGTTGGCGTTGGGTTGTTTTATTACCGCCACCAGAACGCCATCGCGGCCATTGGCATTGATCTTTACAAACTCTACGCCTTCGTTTATTTGCACCTCGGCAATATCTTTAATGGTAACAACGCGTTTGCCATCGTTCTTTATTACAATTTGCTCCAGCTCATCTTTATTATGTACAGTTGCATCGGTTACGGTGAGATACAGAAAGTGATAATCTGACAAATAACCATTTGATTTTATAAAGTTGGTTTGACCCAACGCCGTATTCACCATATCGGGCGTTACCGAAAAGGTGCCCATTTTTTGCACATTCAATTGGAGCCAGTATTCTTTTGTTTTACCGCCCGTTATTCTTATTTCCGATACGCCTGCTACCTGCGACAGGAACGGCTTCACCGTAAAATTGGCAATCTGTTTTAATTCAATGGGCGACCTGGTATTACTTTCGAGAGAATAACCCATTACCGGCAGGATGGATGGGTTCATGCGGGCTACGCTAATTTGCACTTCCGGTGGTAACTGGTTTCTTATTTCAGCAATCTTTGATTCAATGCGCTGCTGACTGAGATCTACATTCGCATTCCAGTCCATGAATGCAGAGATTTCACAGCTTCCCCGGCTGGTGGTGCTTCGTATCAATTGCAGATCTGGCACCTGCTTAATAGCCGCTTCCAATGGTTTGGTTACGGTAACCATCATTTTATCTACCGGCTGTAAACCGGCATCGGCTATCACCTTTATTTTTGGAAAAGTAATTTCAGGGAAAAGCGAGGTTTGCAATTTCGTATATACAAAGATGCCGCCGCCTAATGTCAGCACCAGTAAAACGGTCAACGGGTTTTTATATGCGAGAAAGAAGTTGTTCACCGGGTTGATTTTATTGCTTTACAATTTTAATGGTGGCGGTATCGGCCAAACCATAATTACCGGTTAGCACAAACTGATCGGCGCCTGAAAATGTTGGCGAAATAATTTCTACCTGGCCGTTGGTCTCCAATCCTTTTTTTACCGGCACCTTCACGGCAGCAGTATCGCCCGTTACTTTCATTACCCAGAATTCGGTTTGCGTTTCGTTGGCTAATACTGCCTGTCTGGGTAAGAACACCGCATTGGTTTTGGCGGTTTTTACAATAGTTACTTTGGCCACCAGGTTTACCGGCAATTGATCGGCAGGCACTTTTATATAAACATTTTGGGTTTGGGTGGCAGAGTCTACGATCGCAGTTACCGCTGTAATAGTTCCGGCCAGCTTTTGACCATCGGGCAGTTTTAACTGCACTTCTTTTTTTCCCAACACATAGGGTCGTAGTTCGTACGGCAGGTTCAATACGAACACAAAACTATTCACATCATTGATTACCGCCAGCTGCTCGCCATCCTGTACATAATCACCCACCTGGTGATTCACCTCTGTAATATGACCGGTTCTTGCAGCCCTGATGGTAATAAGCCCTGAGAATTTAAAGGTAGAATCAAGCGAATTGATGGTATTGCCAATACTTTGCGCCTCCTTTGTTTTTAGCACGAACAGCACTTCCCCATTGCCGGCCGTTTTTCCAACCACCGCATTTACTGTAGTAAGATATCCGTTAGCACTTGCCTTTACAATGCTTTTTTGTAAAAAAGTGGAGGTGGCATTCATTTCAATGGTATCTGCCATAGGGCCTGTATGTGCAGACGTAACAGTTACGGGTGTAACCACGGACTGCTCCTCACTGCTATCGTCAGGAGCCGCATGCCCGCAGGACATTAAAACAATCACTATTAATATATATATTCCTGATCTCATAATGCCTGTTCGGATTATCTGTTCCAGTAATTAATTTGGTTTATTATTTTCAACCGGCTGATATAATTCTGCGTAACCAGGTTACGCGCATTGAAATAATTGGTAAGCGCCAGGATAAAATCTGTTACCCTGATATCCCCGGTAGCCAATAATTTTTCATTCACTTTTATGAGGGTATCGGTATAGCGTATCTGCTGGTTGATATTACTGATGAGCTTTTCGGTGTTGCGAAGCTGCTGTATTAACTGAAACAATTGTTGTTGTCGCTGGTTTACAAAAAAATCCCGTTGCGCCTGCCGGGTTTGTTCGGCCAGGTTTAACTTCTGGTATTGTAATTTTCGTTGATGGCCATCGTAAATAGGAACAGTGAGGGAAACGCCAAAACTGGTGCCCCAGTTTTTATAAGGCATATAGGCCAGCGATGAATTATAACCTGCATCGGCAAAGGAATTGATCTTTGGTTTGTAGTTCAGATCAACCAACGCCCGGTCGTTCCTTATTTTTAAACTATCCAGGACGTATTGCCGGTAAAAAGCGGAAGTAGCATAGTCCGGTAAAGTATTCAGCGATAAATTCGGGTCTTCCAGTTGTTGGGGTGTAGTAGTATCCTGGATGCCTGCCAGGTAATTCAGCAACCCATAGTCACTGGCAAACTGCATTTCCAGCTCAGCCGTAGTGAGCAACTGCTGTTGCCGCGTTACCGTAAATGACAGGTAATCGCTCTGTTTAAATACATTACCCTGCGTAAGCTTTTTTAGCAGGGTATCTTCGCGGGCCAGCAGGTCGTTTATTTCGCGATTGTACTGCAATTGCAGCCAGTCGCCAAAAGTATTCAGATATTGATCGGTAACACTCTTTTTAATATCCTGTTCAGATAATTTGATATTGTTGGCCGCCGACTGCGACTGTATTTGAAAACCGGCGATTTGGGTATTTATGTTCCTGTTGCTTATAAATGCCTTGGTTACAGTAAGCATGCCCGATACCTGGGTCTTGTTCGTGATGATCTCGTCGTACCCATAGCCATTAATAATGGGCGCATACAGGTTATTGCTGTTAGCGCTTACCTGGGGCCTTAAGTTGGCCCGTATCAATTGGCTGTCAAGGGAGAACGCTAATACCTGGTTTTGAAAATCTTTGATCAGGGGACTGTTTTTGACCGCAATATCCAGGTAATAAGAAAGGCCATTTTGTTGCGCCCGTGCTTTGGTCACAATCATTAAAGACAACAACAGAAATCCTGTCTGAAGTACGACTATCTTCCTCCAGGTGTTATACTTACCAAATTCGGCATTCATTTACCCGGTTTTATTCAACCTATTAAAATTATATGCCTAATCTGGTAAAATTTTGAAGCCCATAAAGATAAAGACCCCCTTCTTGCCTCTCCGCCAGCTGGCAGAGAAGGTGGTGGGGGCCTTTAGGTCTCTTTATATTCCTTTTAATTCTTCGCTTTTACAGGTTGAGATCACCACCCTCCTCTTTGTGTTCATTCTTAAATTCCAGCTTTCCAAACTTCCAGGTGAAATTGATCCCAATGGAACGAAAAGGAATTTTGCGAATAGTGGTGGTAGTAAATCCTGGTCCGTTAATGTCAAGCTTTTGTTTTACATACTCGTTGAAAGGATTGGTG
>NZ_JBJMLX010000071.1:0-22929 GCF_045805085.1 Niastella sp. | reverse complement strand
TGCCCGGTTTACCCATCTGCTGAGTGGTTTTGATACCCGTTTGTTAAAGATCACTATTCCGCAATTTCACGATCTGTCGTTACGATACCAGCAGTTTACTACTGCATTAATAAATGGCAATCCGCAGCGCATACAGGATGCGGCAGCATTAATCAACTATTTACAACAACAGCAACACCTGGTGCAAACCTATGAGCACATTAAAAATGATCCCCGCTTTCGCTTGCGGGTTATTCATCACGACACCAAGATCAGCAATGTGCTTTTCGACGATCAGCACAAAGGCTTATGCGTGATCGACCTCGATACAGTAATGCCGGGTTACTTCATCAGCGATGTAGGCGATATGATGCGGACATATTTGTCGCCGGTGAGTGAGGAAGAAAAGGACGTACAGCTGATTACCATCCGGGATGATTTTTTTGCCGCTATTGCCTGCGGCTATATGGAGGAACTGCGCACTGAATTAACCGATACAGAGAAACAGCATTTTGTTTATGCCGGTCAGTTCATGATCTATATGCAGGCATTACGCTTTTTAACCGACTATCTAAATAACGACGTATATTACGGCGCCCGGTATGAAGGCCACAATTTTATCAGGGCTCAAAACCAGGCCGTGCTGTTACAACAATACAATGCAAAATCCACCTCGTTTAACCAAATTATTTCAACAATTTAACCATGACTACTGCTAACCCCCTTGCTGTACCTGTACCAACCCAACGAACGAACACAACAGCCATTTTCATCATTGGCTTTTTGTACTTTATTCTGGGGTTTATTACCTGGCTTAATGGCAGCCTCATTCAATTTTTAACACTCGTATGCCAGCTAAAAAGCAGTCAGGCATTTCTTGTGACAACGGCTTTTTATATGGCCTATTTTTTTCTTGCCCTGCCTTCATCATTTATCATTAAACGAACAGGTTTTAAGAATGGAATGGTTTTAAGTTTACTGGTAATGGCAGTTGGTTCAGTTATTTTTATCCCTGCGGCCAAAGAAAGAAGCTTTGGGTTATTTTTAACCGGTTTATTTGTTCAGGGTATGGGGCTGGCCCTGTTACAAACAGCTGTCAATCCTTTTATCAGTATCCTTGGCCCTATTGAAAGCGCCGCCAAACGCATCAGCATCATGGGTATTTGCAATAAGATAGCCGGGATCATAAGTCCGCTTATCTTAAGCGCGATCTTATTGAGCAATGCAACGGTGCTGGAAAAAAGGATCGATGCAACTACCAATATTGCAGAAAAAGAGCAATTATTGAACGAATTATCAGGTAAAGTGATCATGCCGTATGTAGTACTGGCGGTATCATTGACCTTACTGGCATTTGCTTTGCTGAAATCACCGCTGCCCGAACCTCAGATCGAAGAAGATAAAACAGCTGCCGAACCAAACGTAGCAGGCAACAAAACCAGCATATGGCAATTCCCGCATTTGTTGTTGGGCGCTTTGTGCATCTTTGTATATGTGGGGGTTGAAGTAATGGCTGGCGATGCAATTGGCGTATACGGTAAATCTATGGGCATGCCCCTCGATAAAACCAAATACTTTACAACATTTACGCTTATTTCCATGCTGGCAGGCTATGTTACCGGTATTTTCACTATACCCAAATACATTTCTCAACAGGTAGCATTAAAGGCATCGGCTAGTTTGGGTATTCTCTTTTCTTTTGCCGCATTTTTTACATCAGGGTATACTGCTATCACCTTTATAGCCCTGTTAGGCCTGGCCAATGCTCTGATGTGGCCTGCCATTTTTCCATTGGCCATTGATAAACTGGGCAAGTTTACCAAAACCGGTTCTGCATTGCTGATAATGGGTATAGCCGGTGGCGCCATAATTCCTTTAATTTATGGAAACCTGAAAGACAGGATCCCCAATCACCAGGCCTTCTTCATTTGTATGCTGCCCTGCTATTTGTACATCCTTTACTATTCAATGAAAGGTTACAAAGCTGGAAGAAAAATGTGAAAATAACTACAAGGCTAAGGGTTCTTACGGCCGGATATAAATAATTGCCTTTCAAAAAGCAGAATGCCATTCTCCTTTGCAGGAAATGGCATTCTGCTTTTTATGATTCACTGTATTCAACTGGATCCCAAATTGGATTTTTTAGTATTACCGGTTTCTTATGGATGGCATCCGGTGCTTTTTGGAGGCAAGTGTCGTTTTTTTGGCGAAGAGGATTTAGTTGCCGGTTACCGGGTTCCGGTCACCAGTTACACGTTGCAGATTGCACGTATTCGCACTAAAGGGAGTAACGGCTATCTGTTTACAGGTCGAACTTGGGCGTTTTCACTTTTGCCTTTGCCCTCTGCCCTTTTTCTTATCTGGCTTACTTTTAACGAATTAGCCCCATTTTCAGCCATAATGCATCTAAAAAAACGCTAAATCTATTAGCCCCCCTGTTTTCCAGTACATATTTACCCCAATATCCCGAGAAGTAATTTTTGAGAATTCATACTTTAAGTGTTATTTTGACACAAAATAGACATAGAGGGCAATTCACGCCGTATCTTTGCTGGCAGGAAACCCTAAACCCGGTCTGGATCTGTCAATAAAAACTTACTTGTTTTAGTTGCCGATATGAAAAAAGAAAATTATGTAATAGGGGTTGACTATGGCACTGATTCTGTGCGGTCAATCATCGCCAACGCTGCCAATGGGCAGGAAGTTGCATCAGCAGTTTTTTATTATCCCCGCTGGAAAGATGGTTTGTATTGTGACCCGGGCGTAAACCAGTTCAGGCAACATCCGCTTGACTACCTGGAAGGCCTGGAGCAAACCATTACCCGTTGCCTGCTGCAGGTAGGTCCTTCGATAACGGCCAACATCAGGGCCATTTCGGTGGATACTACAGGTTCTACCCCCGTAGCGGTAGATGAAACCGGTACCCCACTCGCCCTGTTACCACGGTTCGAGAAAAATCCCAACGCCATGTTTGTGTTGTGGAAAGACCATACTTCCGTTCCGGAAGCGGCCGCCATCAACGCCCATGCTGAAAAGTACGACATCAACTACCTGCAATACGTAGGCGGTATTTACTCGTCTGAATGGTTCTGGGCAAAACTGTTACACATCCTGCGCGAAGACAAGGAAATTCGCGAAGCCTGCTATTCGTGGGTGGAGCATTGCGACTGGATCCCCTTTGTACTAACTGGTGGCAAACAAGCTGCTGCCATGAAACGCAGCGTATGCGCCGCAGGCCACAAGGCCCTGTGGGCAGCTGAGTTTGGCGGCTTACCACCCGATCAATGGTTTACCGATCTGGACCCATTGTTATCAGGTTTTACCAAAAGACTTTTCACCAACACCTATACTTCCGATAAAGCAGCCGGCACCCTGAGTCCTGAATGGGCCGCCAAACTGGGCCTTTCAACCGATGTGGTGATCGGTGTTGGCGCTTTTGACGCGCACATGGGGGCCGTAGGCGGACAAATTGAGCCCTACCACCTGAGTAAAGTAATGGGCACTTCTACCTGCGATATGCTGGTAGCCCCGCTGAGCGAAGTGGAAGGCAAACTGGTAAAAGGTATCTGCGGACAGGTACCCGGCTCCGTTCTGCCTGGCATGATGGGACTGGAAGCCGGTCAAAGTGCATTCGGCGATGCCTACGCCTGGTTCAAAAAGGTGCTGGCCTGGCCACTGCAACATGTACTGGCGCAGTCAACCATTATAAATACAGAAACTGCCAAAGCCATCATCGATGAAATAAGCGATAAGCTGATCCCTGAACTAAGCAAACAGGCAGCGTTGCTGCACATAGATGAAAACAGCGAACTGGCGCTTGACTGGTTCAATGGCCGTCGTACACCCGATGCCAACCAGGAACTGAAAGGTGCTATTACCGGTCTTAATCTCGGCAGTGATGCGCCCCGTATTTTCAGGGCCATTGTAGAAGCTACCTGCTTTGGCGCCAAAGCCATTGTTGACCGCTTTAACAACGAAGGCGTTCCTGTAAAAGGGTTGATCGGCCTGGGCGGTGTAGCCAAAAAATCGCCGTTCATTATGCAAATGATGGCCGACGTTATGAATATGCCTATCCGTATTCATCAATCAGAACAAACCTGCGCCCTTGGCGCCGCCATGTTTGCCGCTACTGCAGCCGGTATTTATAATAAGGTGGAAGACGCCATGGATGCCATGGGTCAGGGTTTCGATGCTACCTACTATCCCGACAAGAACAAAGTAGCCCTTTACCAAAAACGCTACAACAAATACCAAAAGCTTGGTGGTTTTATAGAAGGCGCTGTTAAATCAAAAGAAGCAGTTTTATCAAACTAATAAATAGTTACCAGTTACTGGTCACCGGTAAACCGGGAACCGGCAACCGGTAACTTTTTCTCAAATATGAGCAAGTATCAAGATATACAACAAGCCTGTTACAAGGCCAATATGCAATTACCAGCGTTAAACCTGATTCTTTTCACCTTTGGTAATGTAAGCGTAGCCGACAGAAGCCTTGGCGTTTTTGCCATTAAGCCCAGTGGCGTTCCCTACAAAGACCTGGTACCCGATGAAATGGTTATCGTTGACTTTGATGGTAAGATCATTAGTGGCAATATGCGCCCTTCGAGCGACACCAAAACACACGCCGTATTATATAAAGAATGGGAAAAAATAGGCGCTATTGTACATACACACAGCACCTACGCTACTGCCTGGGCCCAGGCGCAACGCGATATTCCCATCTTTGGCACTACCCATGCCGATCATAACACTGTAGACATTCCCTGTGCGCCGCCTATGAGCGACGAAATGATTAAAGGAAACTACGAATATGAAACCGGCTACCAGATCATCAATTGTTTCAATGAGCGGAAATTATCATACGAAGAAGTGGAAATGGTACTGGTAGGCAACCACGCTCCTTTTGCTTGGGGTAAGAATGGCGACAAAGCCGTATATAACGCCGCCGTACTGGAAGAAGTAGCCCGCATGGCCTACCTCACCGAGCAGATCAACCCGAAAGCCCCGCGCCTGAAAGACGCCCTGATCGATAAGCACTGGCAGCGCAAGCATGGAAAAGATGCTTATTACGGACAGTAGGCAGGAGAAATGAGGAAGTGAAATGCAGAAGTAAGAAGTAGGAAGTAGAAAACGAAAAAAAACTCTATCACTAAACATAGCACCGTCACATGACGATTGCCAACTAAACGACCCATTTATGGAAGATTTGAAAAAACTGGAAGTATGGTTTGTAACCGGAAGTCAACACCTGTATGGCGAAGAAACCCTGAAACAGGTTGCCGAACACTCAACCCAAATTGCACGGTCAATTGATAAAGACCCCGCTATCCCGGTGCGTGTAGTGTTTAAACCTGTGGTAAAATCGCCTGAAGAAATTTACCAGGTTTGCCAGGAAGCCAATACTACTACTACCTGTATTGGTATCATTGCCTGGATGCACACCTTCTCTCCCGCCAAAATGTGGATCGGTGGATTGAAAGTGTTGCAAAAACCTTTGTTACATCTGCATACCCAGTTTAACCGCGATATTCCCTGGAGCAGCATCGATATGGACTTCATGAACCTGAACCAAAGCGCCCATGGCGACCGCGAATTCGGTTTTATGGTTAGCCGCATGCGCCTGAACCGTAAAGTGGTGGTTGGTCACTGGCAGGAATCAGAAGTAGTGAAAAGCGTAGCTATCTGGATGCGCGCTGCTGCTGGTTGGAACGATTGGCAAAACGCCCGTTTCTGTCGCTTTGGCGATAACATGCGCCAGGTAGCGGTAACTGAAGGCGATAAAGTAGAAGCTGAACTGAAATTTGGATATTCCGTAAATGGCTTTGGTATTGGCGACCTGGTGAAAGTGATCAATGATGTTAGCGACAGCGCCATTGTGCAACAGGTAGCTGAATATGAAGAAATATACACCGTACAGGCACCCCTGCGCAAAGGCGGCGACCGCCACAGCGCATTGAAAGATGCAGCGAAGATAGAGATCGGCATGCGCAACTTCCTGAAAGCCGGAAATTTCAAAGGCTTTACCGATACTTTCGAAGACCTGCATGGCATGGTGCAACTGCCTGGTATCGCTTCTCAACGCTTAATGGCGGAAGGATACGGTTTTGGCGGCGAAGGCGACTGGAAAACATCTGCCCTGGTACGTGCCATGAAAGTAATGGCAACCGGTTTAAAGGGTGGTAACTCATTCATGGAAGACTATACCTACCATTTTGACCCCAATAACCAACTGGTGCTGGGTTCACACATGCTGGAAATTTGTCCTTCCATTGCCAACACCAAACCAACTGTTGAAATACATCCGCTGGGTATCGGTGGCAAAGCTGATCCTGTACGGCTGGTATTCAATGCTGGCTCCGGCCCGGCTTTAAATGCTTCTATCGTTGATATGGGCAACCGATTCCGCCTCATCGTAAATGAAGTGCAGGCTGTTGACCCTATCGAAAGCCTGCCAAAACTGCCGGTAGCGCGTGTGCTGTGGAAACCCTACCCAGACATGAAAACAGGTTGTGCAGCCTGGATCCTGGCGGGTGGCGCTCACCACACCGGTTACAGCCAGAACCTGACAGCAGAACATATGGAAGATTTTGCTGAAATGGCAGGCGTTGAGTATTTACTGATCGGCAAAAACAGCAATCTGTACGATCTTAAGAATCAATTAAGATGGAATGATCTCTATTATCGTCATTCTATTTAAAAATAAATTCACATATTGCAGCCGCTTTCTGAAAGAACTTCACTTATGAAGTTCTTTCAGAATTTAATAGGCCAAAAGCTTCTAAACAACCAACATTCATTTTAAAAAACTATTGCAGCCCGCTATGAACACGCTTTCGTCAATTGACTACGTAATTTTTGTACTCTACTTCATACTGGTAGCCAGTTATGGCTTCTATGTATATAGAAAAAGAAAAACCCAGGAACACGACTCCAAAGCATTCTTCCTGGCCGAAGGTTCACTTACCTGGTGGGCCATTGGCGCTTCGCTCATTGCCTCCAATATTTCTGCCGAACAGTTTATTGGCATGAGTGGTGAAGGTTTTTTTGTGGGTACCGCGGTAGCGGCCTATGAGTGGATCGCTGCAGTAGCGCTGATAATTATTGCCGTTTGGTTCATGCCGGTGTATTTGAAGAACCGCATTTTCACCATGCCGCAGTTCCTGAAAACGCGGTATAATGATTCGGTGGCATTGATCATGGCCATCTTCTGGTTATTCCTGTACATCCTGGTAAACCTCACTTCTATCTTATACCTGGGCGCCACCGCCATCACCGGTTTGGTGAGCGAAGCCAAATTAGGCACGCCGGAATACTCAAACATGCTGCACATGCTCATGATCGGCCTGTCGGTTTTTGCGTTGATCATCACATTGGGCGGCATGAAAGTAATTGGTTATACCGACGTAATTCAGGTAGCTGTTCTAATCATCGGTGGCCTGGCTACCACTTACCTCGCTTTATCAATAGTAGGTGAAAGATTAGGCGCGGGCAGCGGCGCCATCGCCGGCTTTAAAGCCCTGATGAACGATTCGCCCGAACACTTTAAAATGATCTTACCCAAACCGGCGGCCACAACGGGAACAATTGGCACCCCACTTAACCTCGACATTCAGAAATGGGTGGTGTTACCGGGTATTGCCATGTACTTCGCCGGTCAGTGGATCGTGAACCTGAACTACTGGGGTTGCAACCAGTACATCACACAACGCGCCCTGGGCGCCGATCTGCAAACTGCCCGTACGGGTATCCTGTTTGCCGGTTTGCTGAAACTGATGATGCCCATCATTGTAATGCTGCCTGGTATTGCTGCATTCGTATTATATAAACACCATCAACTGCCTGGTTTCACTGGTGGAAAAGACGGCGCTTATTCAGCCATCCTGGGCTTTTTGCCCACCGGGTTGAAAGGGTTGTCGATCGCTGCTCTTACGGCCGCTATTGTGGCTTCCCTCGCCGGAAAACTGAACAGTATCTCTACCATCTTTACGCTGGATATCTTTAAAAAATATATTGCTAAAGAACAGGCTGATGAAAAGAAACTGGTGATCACCGGCCGCTATACTGTATTGGCCGCCATCATCCTGGCTATCCTGTTTACCTGGAAAGACCTGTTGGGTATTGGTGGTGAGGGTGGTTTTACCTTCATTCAGAAATACACCGGTTTTATCAGCCCGGGTGTATTCGCCATGTTCCTGCTGGGTATGTTCTGGAAACGTACCACTGGTACGGCAGCTGTAGTAGGTGTAATACTTGGATTTGTGCTCGCCGTATTCTTCAACAACTATGCGGTTGGTCTTTTTGGTAAAGAAACCTGGTTATATACCGCTTACACATATGAAGTACCTGGTAAAGATGGTTTGCCTGTAGCTGTTACTGAAATTCCATTCCTCATTAACATGGGTTGGTCGTTTGTGATAACAGTGGCTACCATGATCGGTATCAGCCTGGCCGGACCAAAAGTAAATCCGAAAGCCTTTGTGACCGATAAGAGTATGATGAAATTACAACCTCGCACCATTGCGTTAATAGTAACTACATTGATCCTGTTAACTGCATTGTATGTGAAGTTCTGGTAGATAGCTATTTCAACGGTAATAAAAATGCCCTGACAGTAATGTCGGGGCATTTTGGTTTATAGGGTACAAGTTGACCAGTTGACCAGTTAACCAGTTGACCAGTTAACCAGGTAAAATCTTTAATTCACTTTTATATTAACCTCGCTCCTGTTATCGGCAGCTACTTTAATTAACACCAGCTGATTTAGTTCATCGTAACTCCAGTTCGCAGGCTTGCCATTTTCAGTAATGGCAGCAGGCTTTTTGTTCGAATGCAGTTTTATTATCCAGCTATGTGGAGCGGGGGTGAATTTTCCGCTGGGTTTATTAATTGTAATTACATTTCCGATGGCAGTAATTTTAGTTGCAGCAAATTCTCCTTGTTGGTACTTAAGACTTTTGCCATCATCTTCATATAAATTGAATTCAATATCCGGGCCGGGATATACATCCAGAGTGATGGCATCCACCGGTTTTTCATCTACATATTTCATTACGGGTTGGGAAGGAATAATGCTGCCTGCTTTTACATACAGGGGCAATGAATCCAATGGTGTTACTACATTCCAGTAACGACCGCCGGCAACGGGTTTACCCGTCCAGTAATTATACCAGTTACCTTGGGGCAGGTATACCGTTCTTGTTTGAGCGCCTTTGGTGGTAACCGGGCATACCATCAGGTTATCGCCCAGCATATACTGGTCGGTAATGTTATATACATTCTCATCATGCTGATAATTCAGCACCAATGCCCGCATCATCGGCATCCCCGTTTTATACTGTTCATACGAGGTGCTGTACAGGTAGGGCAACAAACTATAGCGGATTGAATCGTACTTTTTAAAATTGCGCAGGGCGTCATCACCATAGTTCCAGGGTTCTTTATAACCCGGATGGTCCATGCCAAACACCATGGCCAGCGGACTAAACATGCCAAACTGCACCCAGCGGATGTAGAGCTCAGGATCGGCCTGGTGTTCAAATCCGCCCATACAATGCGTCCAGTAACCAACGCCGGAAACCCCAATATTCAACCCCGCAGTAATTACCGGTTGAAAATACTGCCACTCACTGGGCCAGTCACCCGCAAAAATGAAGGGATAGCGTTGAATACCAGCATAGCCTTCGCGGGTATGGTTCAGTCCACGAATGCCATTGTATTGCTGGAATTTTTCAAAAGCCCCTTTGGCATAAGCAATGGGAAATACGTTGTGCAGGGCGGCGATCTCTTTTCCCTGCGGCCCTGTTTTTTCGCTTTCGTTGGCCAGGGCGCCAAAAGCGCTGCCTTCATCCGTCTTCAGGAATTTGGCGCCAATGGAAGCTACGCGTAATACGCCGTGCTGCCACCACCAGTTCACTGCATTGCTGTCGAAGAAGTTTACAAACTCACCGGCATAATTCCCTTCCGGATAGGTATACTTTAATTTTTGTGCGGTATCCAGCAATTCCAATTTGTTGCCATTATCAAAACGCGGGCGTAAATGCAATCCTACCATACCGTAATGCATTGCATACAGGCTGTCGAACATGGCGGCTGGGTTCTTAAAGGTTTCGCGCCATTCAAAAGAAGTAGCACCCTTGCCACCGGTTTTACCAAAAATGCGCCAGGTGCTATCCAGCCATAACAAGTCGGCGGGAATACCCATTTCACGCAGCTTGCGCGCCAGTTCAATTACATATTGGTCAGAAGTATTTTGTTCATATCCCCAGGTGCCGCCTGAGTAGGTGCCTACATGCAACCCCAATGCGAATTTGGGCAATAAAGGCGAACGACCGGTCAGTGTGGTGTAATCCATCAACAGTTCAGGAAATGTTGGCCCAACCATAAAGTAGTAATCAAGTTCTCCCCCACCCGCACTAAAGCTATATGCCTGTGCATTGGAAGCACCCATATCCCACGTGGTGGGATAGGCGTTGTGAAAGAATATACCATAGCCTTTTGTGCTCATGAAAAACGGCACGGGGCTATAATTTGCTTCCAGGATATTATAAGCGCCCACCGCATGGGGCAAACCTGTTCCCCGCCCTACGTTCAGCGTCAATTTCTTCTGGCGGCGATCTAAGAAATCCATGCGTTCACCAAAACCAAAGAAGTGTTCATCGGCGCCCAGCTTTTTTATACAACCTACCGTATCTGCATTTTTATAGCTGCCGTTGTCTGCCGACAACAACTCGTTCTTCGCATTATATACTTCAATGCGAAAAGGCGATTTGTTCACCTTTATTTTTAGACCGGAAGAAGTCAATAAAAAATCTCCGGTATTTTGTTTTGCAGTAACGGCTACCGGTTGAAAGTTATATTGTTTCACCATCCAGGGTTCGTTATCGGCAAAACTGCCTGTCCAGCTGGTTCTGACCCTGAACATGGAAGGCGTACAAAACTCAATAATGGTTTTGTTGCCCGTATTGGTAAAATAAAAACGGTTGCCTTCCTGTTTAAAACCCGACTGGTAATTACCTGCGGTTTGCTGCGCCAACATCCCCACTGAAAACACCATCCCTGTCAGCAACAGCACTATTCTCCTCCTCATCGTATAGTGCTTATTAGTTTTTCAATTTATACATTTCGCTACCGGCCAGTAAAAAACAGCCCAGGCCATAATCTTCAAAATCAGGAATATGATCATAGGTAACAGGTTGTCCATCTTTTGGTTCTTTACCTGTTCCCTGTACGTAACCCAGCATCCCATCGGGGTGAACACAATCTTTCACCAGCGCATTCCATGCTTTCAGCATAATGGGTCTGTACGTTGCTTTATCAATAAGATTGTTGTTGATGCCCCAGGCCATGCCATATACAAACAAAGAAGTACCGGTTAACTCTTTACCGCCATAGTTGGTAGAATCGGCCAGGCTTACGTTCCAGAAACCATCTTTACGTTGTAAGGGGATCAGGGCCTTCAGCATGTCTTTATAATCCTGCATGTATTCATTGTAATGCGGATCGCTTTTAGGCAGCATTTGCAGCGTGCGCACCAATGCCGCTACTACCCAGCCATTGCCACGGCTCCAGTAACAGCTGGCTCCGTTTGGTTCTTTATAAGGAGGATCAAAATCCTTATCGCGCCACCAAAGATGACCAATGGGATCGTACAAGCCATTATCGCCATGTTTGTGTTTGGTGTAGGCATACATTTCATACATGCGGTTGTAGTAGCTGGTATCGTTGAATAATTTACCCAGGCGTACATAAACAGGCATGCCCATTTGCAGGGCATCTACCCAGCTCCAGTCATCTATTTTAGATGTAGCTTTCATGGAGTCGATAGACGCTTTTATATCTTTAATGCGTTCTTCTTTTTTATCAAGCAGGTACAGGTCAATATAGGTTTGACCGCAGCAATGGTTATCGGCATTGCGGTTTTTAATTCCACCATTCAACCCCCAGTTGTGTTTGGCGCCCCAGTCAATGGCATAGTCCAGGTATTCTTTCTTTTTATCGATGCTGTACAGAGCCATCAACCCCTCGTAGTATACGGCGCGGGTCCAGATGTTGCTGGGCCGTTCTTTATTGGTGACAATGGTTTTACCCGCATCGGGCCACTTATTCATGAAATACTGGTTGGTCAAACGCATGGCGGCCAGCACGTCTTTTTTAGCAGGCGCTTTTTGCGCCTGTAATGAAGTGGTCAGCAATAACGCCCCAGCTAATAATAGTCTCATTCTATCAAACATAGTATGCTTAGTTTACTTTAGGTTTCAATTCATCGGGACTGTCTTTTGTATAGCCATTCCAGGTTTCGCGCGAAGGTTCGTTGAACAGCGCCTGGATAGTCGATAACTCCACTGTTGATGTAGGATTAAACGACTTTGAATGCACATACTTTAACAAACTGTACGACAATTGCGCCGTAGCCGGCCTGTTTTCCAGATCATGAAAATCAATACTGCACACCAACAATTTACCTTTTCCTACTTTAGCCTCCAGCAACAAGGCCAACTTCCGGTTGATGAACCAGGTATCTATTGGCTGCAGGACAGGCTTGAACCCTTTGGGAAAATCTTCCAGGTGCATTACCTGGGCTTTATTCACCACATCCCACCACTGCAGATCGCTGTAGCCGGTGGCAGGAAAATCTTTAAAAGCGGGATGGTTGGGATCACATACAATGCCAAGGGTATGGGGTGGACGCATTTTAAACCAGCTGGTATTCCAGAATACGGGGGTAAAGTAATTTACAACTTCTTTTCCTTTCTGGATCTTTCCGGCTGCCATTAAAAACACTGAACCGCCATTTTGCAACAGGGAAACAGCTTTTTCATTGAGTGTATCGCAAAAATATACATTGCTGTTACCGGCCACCTCAGGAATCGTATGTGGGAAAACCCATACATTCCAGTCGTTTCCATACTCAGTTCCTGCTATAGAGATATCGAGGTTCAACCGCATGGGCGTTTTGATAGCCGACAACGGATAGTCAATAGTACCAACGGGCAAACAATTGCCAAGAGCATACTCTTTTTTATCGAACGTACCTTTTGCCAGTACTTTACCTGTACTGTCTTTTATCACCCAGTTTATCACGGCATTCTTTAATTCACTGGCGCCATAGTTGAACAGTTCTACCTGTGCCGTCAATTTCTCATTATTGGTGTACACAAATTTAGGCATCCGGGTCAACGGCACCACGGCATTGCAAAAGCGCTTTACCTGTTGCGGCGTGATGTATGGTTTATCCTGCCATAAAGCATTCAACATCCCTACCAGCGCGGTACCCTGACCAGGGAAATCCTGCAGACCCAGCATTTGAAAACCAGCCAGCCCTTTTGTGCGCATGGCCTTTTCTAATTCATTTTTATAACACAGCACCTGCAATTTCCCACTGGCCATCAGGAAATCATTGGCCTGATCAGCCATGCCATGTTCGGCCAGCAACTCGCGGAATAATTCAAAATTCCTTTCTTTATATACACCGGTGAACCGGTTTATTTCATTGAAGTCGGGGAATGCACACCACTGTCCCATTTCATGCACCACGTAAGGCACATTGAATTTTTGTATGGAGGCATGATAATCAGAATCGCTTTCCGGACGTGCGTTCACCCAGTTCAATCCACGGGCGCCGGCTTTTACCATATATTCATTTTCAGGAACTAACGGCCAGCTGTTGCCAACGGAAGCACCGGTATACACCCGGCGTTTATCTTTCGCTTCCCAGTAGTGAATCATTTCTGTAAGAAACTTTACCTGGTTCCTGCCAGCGGGTTCGTTGCCACCCACCGCTTCCATACAAAACGAAGCATAGTTGCCATACCAACCAGCCATGCGATCGGTTTCTTCATACATGTATTTGTCAATGGGTTTGCCATCGCCTAAGGAAGTGCCATGATTCACCCAGCCCGGACCTTCGGGTTGTAAATAAAAGCCGGTGAGGTCAGCTGCTTTGAAGGCTGCTTCGGGCGGACACCAGCTGTGAAAACGCATATGGTTCAACCCATGTGCTTTGGCTGTATTGAACAGTTTTATCCAGCTGGCTTCATCCATCGGTGGAAAGCCGGTCAATGGAAATTCGCAGTTATTCACCGTACCGCGTAAGAACACCGGGCGGTCGTTAATGGTGAAACCGGTACCAACGATTTTAAATGACCGCATGCCAAACACAACTTCTTTTGTCTGCTTTTCTCCACCGGGTGTTTGCAGCGTTAATTGAAGTTTATATAAAACCGGATTAAATTCATCCCACAACTGCACTTTATCAGTCATTGGCAAAGTAAACTGTTGTGTGGTCAGCGTATCCTTATTCAATGTCACTGATGAAGCGATCGCTGGCACCTGATGCGCTACTTTCGTATTAAAAGCCGTAGCCCCCAACGTTACCTTCGCATTATCCTCCTGTTGACCCTTTAATGTCACTACCACAATGGCCTGTTTGTTGGCTACATCAGGATACACCTGAATATTTTCTATATGCACTATTGGAGCAGCCTCCAACAATATTTTACCAATAATGCCATTCCAGTTTCCTTCGGTATGATCGGTTAAGCTATGTGAATCAGGACCTACATTAATTGCTTTAATACGGTTATCAACGCGAATAGTGATCACATGTTTACCGGGAGATAGTATGGTTGTAAGATCATACACATGCGGCGCTACCAGACTATTTTGCATGCCTGCTTCTCTGCCATCTACCCAAACCATGGTTTCGGTATGACATCTTTCCAGGAACAATTCAACGTTTTCCTTCGCCCAGTTGGCGGGAATGGTTACTTCCTTTTGATACCAGGCAGCACCCACAAAATATTTTGCCGGCGTTAACCAGAAAGGAAATTTCAAATTACCGGGCTGCCGGTATTTCTCCATCCGTGGGTTGAAAAACCAACTGCTGTCATAAATACTGCCGGTCCATTTTGTTTGCAGCGTTACGTCATCGCCTTTGCCATTGGTGAGCATGGAACCGGGCAACTTGATATTATCTGCCAGCTTTTTATTGAACCATTGCTCCTGAATGCCCACATCGTTTCGATCCATCTGAAATTGCCAGTCACCGGCCAATGAGATGGATTGGGCCGATGCCAGATTGCTTAATATAATCAGTAAAAAGGTGAGCCACTTCAAGGTGAGCCACCCTTTAGAGGGTGACCCACCTTTATGTTTAAGTTTCATCATTTCTTCAGGTATTCTTTTAGGTCGTTATTTCTAAGGCCCTGGATCCCTTTCACTACCATATCTGCATTCAGCATGGAACCATTTTTATTAGGATGGGTATGATCGCCGGGAAAGAAATGTTTAACGGAATCGGGACCCAGTTTATCATATTCATCGGCAATGAGGTCGTTCAACGGAATAAAGAAGGCGCCATTGGCTTTGGCTACATCCTCGGCCCATTTGCCATAACTGGTATTGGCCCGTTCTACCTTGCCATCTTTAAAAATATTCCGGGGAATGGGTGAACATACGATGGAGATGGCGCCTTTGGCTTTTGCATCCTGAATATATTTACGCATATACCAGCCGTAGGTATGCACTACTTCGTTCTTTTTAAGAATGGGATTATAAATGGCAGTACTGTCTTCGCCAATGCCTTTTATAGTGCCACGGGCACGGGCCGTATCATCGAGCGGACCGCTATCATTATGTCCGAACTGCATAATAACATAATCGCCCCGTTGTAATTTTTCCAGCACACGGTCCCAACGGCCTTCATTTATAAAAGTACGGCTGCTTCTGCCGCCAATAGCGTGATTCTCCACACTTATCCGGATTGTATCGAACCGGTCGGCCATAAAGCTGCCCCAGCCCCACAGGTCCTGCTTGCCGGTGCCATCGCCATTCTTTACGGTAGAATCGCCAATGATGTAGATCGTGTGCCTGTGTGATTGCCAAACTACGAAGGAAGAAACAAACACCAGCAATCCGATCACAGTGAGTGAACGGACGAGGTTACGGCGGTTATTAATGATTGTCATGCTATTTATTTTTTGCATTGTCGTTTTTATGTTGTTCAATGATGCTGATCGATGGATGCGGTGGTGTATTCATACCCTCGCCGAAATAAAATCCCGGATGCGGAGGTTGATTGTACGCTACGTTCTGCCAAACGATGCTGAGCCGGTATTGCGGGTCCTGCATCAGGGTGTAGAATTTATACGTGGTAGGAATAGTCGTAGAGAAGATGCGCAGTTCCTGGTTGTCGCGGGTGCGGTAGATCACTTCTTCGCGCCAATCGCCGAGGATATCGGCCGACAAACAGGGATTGGATTTGGTGCCATTGTTATGCTGACAATCATACTCCTTTGCATCGAGCATTTTGGTAACAACACTATTGTTATAATCCCATTTGCCCACCAGGGTACCATTCAATATTTCGCTCAACACATCGCCATCCCAGTAAATACCCATATTGCAGGGGGGCGTTTTTTCGGCGATCTTGTTTCCTTTGCAATCAAACAAACCAGTGATGCCCGCGCCGGCTACCCAGCATTCATACCCTTTATAACGGGGATCAATATCCAGGGCGCATGCCCGGCCAGGCCCTTCGCCATCTTCACCAGCTTTCACCGAAGCCTTCTTCCAGATCACTTCACCGGTTCTGGCATCGCGGAAGTTAGCGCCGGCATCCCCAAAACGTTCCTGGGTACTGAACACTTCCTTACCCGGTCTGTCGGGGTCAAGGTCGCTGACGTGTAACGCATCAGCATGACCGATACCGGTTGTGTACATGCCCTTGCCATTGTCATCCACGGTCATTTGTCCGTAGATAATTTCATCTTTTCCATCACCATCCACATCAGCTACCGTTAAGTTGTGGTTACCCTGACCGGCAAAGTCGGGATAGCCTTTTTCTGTATCAAACACCCAGCGTTGGGTGAGTTTATTGTCTTTCCAGTCCCAGGCGACCAGTACACTACGGCCATAATAGCCACGACACATCACCAGGCTGGGATGCACACCATCGAGATAAGCCACACAGGCCAGAAAACGGTCCACGCGGTTGCCATAGCTGTCATTACGACCATTTCCTCCTGTTCCACCCCAACCGTCTATGCGGCCACGTGCCGGTACATAATCGGTTGTATATAATGCAGCGCCGGTACGGCCATCAAAGATAGTGAGGTATTCAGGGCCATCGAGAATGCGGCCATTGTTGTTTACATAATTCTTTGTGGAGTCGCCAATTACTTTTCCCAGTCCGTCGATGGCGCCATCGGCTGTTTTCATCGCAATCTCGGCGCGGCCATCGCCATCGAGGTCATACACCATGAACTGCGTGTAATGTGCGCCTTCACGAATGTTCCGGCCCAGGTTGATCTCCCACAGTAATTTCCCTTCCAGCGTATAAGCCTGAAAGATGGGTGGATCAGTGATGCCATTCTGCGAATTATCATGGCCTTTACCTGCCTGGTGTAAAATGATCTCATACGTACCATCGCCATCCAGATCGCCTACACTGGCATCATTGGGCGCATAACCGGCGGGCGTTTTTAAGGGAATAGAGAGATAGGCAGGCGCACCGGCTTTCAAAATATACGTACGCGCGTCTTTTATTTCTTTACCATTCACAATGGCTGCTACCTGGTAAGTATAGGATTGCGTGGAGTCTGCTTTTTCATCGACCCAGGAAGTTACGGCTGTTATTGGTTTTGTGTTCAGCCGGTTGACTTTGGAATTATCATTGGTGCGGTAGAGATTAAAGGCAATGTTATCTGCATCGGTCGCCAGCATACGCCAGCTTACAAACACATGTCCTTTCCCATCGGGCACAGCAATAAGCCCTCTGTTGAGGAATTCCATCTGGCGCTGGGAAAACATGGTTGCGGGTAAGAACAAGGTTACCAGGAAAAAAAAGATTCTATTCATATGGCGGTTTAAGGCCTCCCCCGCCCCCTCCATTGGGGGGAGTTGTCGGCATTTAGTTATAGAACGATTTGAAAACAGCTTACCCTTACTGGAAAATCAAGATATCACCAACTCATCTTTATAAAGACGATTCCCTGTCGGGGGAGTTGCATGTTCAGCTGTAATAACCCGTTTTTTATAGTTTCCTTTGAGGCGCCGGTTTGCTCCAGTTGGCCGGCTTTTTCCAATTGCGCTACCTGTTCAGCATTGGGCTGTTGCGGCGAGCCCATCTTCCTCCACACTTCATAGGAGTTGCTGTGATCTGCATCGATGCGGTATTGCTGCAGGGTAACCTGTTTACCGGTAAGGCCGGCACATTGCAATACCACTGTTGCGGGTTGGCCGGTGGTGTCATCGTCGTGATAATTCCAGATCATGGCCGTGGCCGAATGACCGCCCTTTGCGGCGATGGCGCCAATATCAGTGGTTTCTTTCCGTACCCCCGAATCCCGGATGCTGAATAAAGGATACATCTGGTCACTGGTTACGGCCACCCGTTTTCCGCTCATCATGCCAAACATCCTGAATACATTCAGCACCGGTTTATCAACGCCGTTAGTGGCCAGGTCGCGAAAGCCATAAAACCAGGGTTGGTTCTCAAACTCAAATGACCAGGACACGGCGCCCAGCAGGTTCACTTTAAAATAATCGGCCAGTAAATATTTTCGGGCAAAGGCAGCAGCCGTGTAAGATGAATACATGGTACCATTGCGATAGGCATTCTCGGGGTTTGTGGCCATGCCACAGGCGGCACAACCTTCGGGATCACTTTCTCCTATTACAATTGGTAAATGCGCCCATTCTTTAAAGGAGGATACTATTTCGAACCCACTGCTGATATCGCGCAACTGGTTGCTGATGCCCATGCGCACATGGGTGTTCACCATGCGGGGCGCACCTTTGGCATGAAAAGCAATAAAATCGAGCGGCGCCCCCATTTTGCCTGTGGCGGCATTGGTATCGCTGCTGCAGTGTTGTAAAAATGTTTTCAGGAATTGTGCAGCGCCACTGCCTGATGGTCCCGTTACATGCGGACCGCCAATACGTGCCGATGGCAAGGCGCGCTTCAGTGCATCTGAGGTGTAATCATATAATTTGCAATAATCCTGTACGGTTCCCTTCCAGTAACCATTGCCGCCATTGGGTTCGTTCCATAATTCCCAGTACCAGCTTTCCACTTCTTTTTTTCCATATCGGCTTACACAATGGCTTACCCATTCATACACCAGCGCCGCCCATTTTTTATAATTGTTGGGCGGGTATGCCCAACCCGTAAAGATCTTGCTGTAGGGTTGTCCCGGTTTCCAGTCGTGTTTATAGGGTTGTGGATGGCTCGATAATGCTTCAGGCATAAACCCTATTTGCGCCAGCGGCTTCATCCCCCGTTTTATGTAGGTATCAAAAATGCTGTCGGTGATCGTCCAGTTGTAAACAGGGTTACCATTGGCATCTTCCGTATAGGCGTTGGTAGACCCCCATTTCAATGCCGGCGTTCCATCGCCGGTGGTCAGTAAATTATGGGCCCGCACATATACGGGAACAGGACTTAACGCCGCAATCTCCGACAACAACTTCCTGCCATCTTTCATATAAGTATAGTTCGGTTCATCATAACCAAACCAGGCCCAGATGGGTTTCATGTCGCCGGTTTCTTTTTCGAAATTGATCTGGATAGTTGCTTTCTGCTGAGAAAATACGTTTATAACCAGCATAGTGGAAATGACAAAAGCAATTCGTTTCTTAAATGGCATAGTTCCTTAGTTTTTGAGTTTGTTAGTTATTTAGTTCTTAACTCACGAACTCAATAACCTAATAACTTATGAACTTATTACAACTTCATTTTTTCAGAATTACTCACTTGTAATTTCTTCCCATCTGCACCAATAATGCTTACGTTATCGAATACCCATCCTTCCCCAAAATCAACAGCACCGGCGCTGTTGCCCTGCACGTTTACATTGTTGAAATGGAAATTCTGTAACATCGATTCTTTCATGCCGCCTGCATTTACCACTTTCTTTACACCCACTGCTTTTATATCTGACACATATACGTCTTTGAAATGCGGGATGCCTTTTTCAGCAGGTTCCACTTTGGTGAGCATTACCTTCCAGTGCTTTGGCAAAGAGTCGTAATTATACCCATTGGGTAGTTTGGCATAACTGTAAGCAGGGTTCCAGTTCAAGGTAAATGAGAAGGCTGTTCCTACGCTGTCCATTTGGATATTGCGGAAATGAATGTCTTCTATGGTACCGCCGCGGGTGGTAGCTGATTTTATAAGCAACCCATTGGTTGTTCCCTTGCCATATAAGTTGGTAGCGTATACATGGCGAATGCCACCCGAGGTTTCGCTGCCCAGCGTTAATAAACCTGCGCCCTTGCGCGCCATGCAATTGCGGATGACCACATATTCGGTGGGTTTGTTCACACGTAAGCCATCCCAATCGCGACCGGCTTTTAAACAGAAATCATCATCATTACAGTCGATGTCGCAATTTTCGATCAGCACCCAGGTGGAGGAATCTATGTCAATCCCATCGGTACTGGGTCCCTTGCCATCTTCATTATTGCGGATCACCACGCCATTTACAGTAACGTAGGCGGAATACAACAACTGCACCGTCCAGAAACCGGCGTTTTTGATAGTGATGCCTTTTATAGAAACATCTGTTGAATTTTGTACAAGTATAGTGCGTGCACGTTTAACATCGTTGTCAACGGCCCAGCGCAACCCTTTGGCTTCATATTCTTTTCGCATGGCCCAGTATTTATCCCAGCAGAATTTTCCCCGCGCATTGATGGATCCTTCACCGGTAACAGCCGCATTGGTGGCGCCGATCACATTGATCAGGGCGGCAGGCCATTTCATTTCAGTACCGGCAATGCGGGTATCTATTTCGGGATAATCTTCAAAATGCTGGCTGCCGAGCAATTCCACGCCTTTATCTATCTGCAGCTGCACCTTGCTTTTTACAAACAGCGCACCGGTAACATAGCTGCCGGGCGCAAAAACTACCGTACCGCCACCTGCTTTGGCGCAGGCGTCAATAGCGGCCTGAATGGCTTTGGTGTTCAGCGTTTGGGCATCTGGTTTGGCGCCGTATTGATTTACTGAGAATTTATTTCTTGCGGAGGGGAATTTGCGGGCGCCTGTTTGTTTTACCCAGGCGGGTTCTTTGTCATCAGCATGCTTACCCTCCGTAACCGCCTGACCGGCGGTAGTAATAACTAAACCACAGGCAATACCCATAAGTAGTGCAAAATTCAATAAAGTCAACCGTTTCGTCATGAGCTTGCAAGCATTAATGCTTGTAAAATTAGGGGAAACGGGTGGGGTACTATCCTGTTGTGTCCTGCGCCTTAAAAGGGTTGACCAGTTAACCAGTTGACCAGTTAACCAGGAATATAAGTTGATAGCGTTGACGGGGTTGACAAGTTAAAGAGACCCTGAGCGAAGTCGAGGGCTCGACTTTTTCATTTCTCTGGCTTCGCCCGCCGTCCGCGTGTCGCTGAAGCTTTAGCGGAGGCGCAAGCTTTAGCGTAGGAGGACCCTTTGCCCTTTGCCTGCCTACTTCTTGTTGCCTTCTTTCAACAATTTATCTAATTCATTCTGCGTAATAACCACCACCGTTCCATGTCTGATCCCTTTAGGCATTTCCAGCAGCTCAGATATTTCCGTCCAGTGAACCAGATCGGTACTGGTAACGGCGCCATACTTATGATCGCGGTATTTATCAAAATATACGATCCATTGGTTGCCTTTTTTTAGCACGGTGGGTCCTTCAGCCCAGTAATTCCCGGTAATGGGGGCAGAAGGTGCGCTGTAACCGCCGGTGAGCGTGGTACTGGTGGCAGTGCGCAGGTTCTTCTGCGGCGGATAGCGGGTTTCGTCTTTCAGGAACATCACGTACTGGCTGCCATTCTTTTGAATGGTGGCGTCGATTACATTGAACCCCTGGTCGTATAAAACAGCTGCTTTGGTATAGGTTGTAAAGTCTTTGGTAGTTACATAATAGATGCGGTGGTTATGGTCGCTGGCGGTATCGCCTTTGGGAAAACGGCCGGGAATGGTAGTAGCCCAATAGATCATGTATTGTTTGCTGGCATCGTCGTAAAAGATCTCGGGCGCCCAGCAATTGAGGGCGGAAGGTTCGTGTTCCATCACGGGAATCGCTTGTTGCTGGCTCCAATGAATGAGGTCTTTGGAAGAAGCATACCCAATAGTCCTTTCACTCCAGCTTACCGTCCAAACCATATGAAAAAGCCCATCGGCCCCGCGAATGACGCATGGGTCGCGCATGAGTTTATCCTTTGCGACGGTGGGCGTTAAAAAGGAACTGTCATTTTTCAATGAGGTCCATTTCAACCCGTCGGCACTCCAGGCCAGGTGCAAGCCATCTTCACCATTGCCTTTGAAGTAACTAAAGAGGTATATGGATTTGTTGCTTTGTGCAGTAACGAGCGTGATTTGGGCAAAGAGGAGTAAAAGCCAGCAATAGATCTTCATTATGGAACATCGTTTGGGCAGCAATATAAGACAAATGATGAATATCAATTGTCAAACCTACGCTAATTGGGTTATGCCACATCAAACGGGTTGGCCACTGCGGTGGGCTGTGGGTTTGCCAGGCTTCCATTAAAGGCATGCAGCTTTTTACTAATGCCGCCCACCAGGTCTTTAATGACTATAATTCCCATAATAACCAGGAAGCTTATTAAGAAAATGCCACTGGTAAACACAAGGGGGTTGATCTCGTACCAGGTGGGTTGCGGGGCCGGAATTTCAGCACCAGCAATACCGCGTAATTTAAATTCAATGAAGGCACCGGTTATCAATACGGCATTCAGGAACGACGCTACGATGAAATAAGGCCAGTTTTTTCGCATGGAAGAATGGTGTGAAGGTTTATAATAGTTGTTACATGTTTATGTCGTCGTAATACACCAGGAACCATTTACCACTTTTCAACTTGAAGCGGCGTTCTACTTTGAAGCCGCTTTGATCGATCCAGAACTTTTCGGTGACCATAGAGTCGCTCATAACCAGGCTATGCC
>NZ_JBJMLX010000070.1:0-2984 GCF_045805085.1 Niastella sp. | reverse complement strand
ATCACTACTACTTCATCCATGGCCTTCTGACTTACTTCCAGCCGAATGGATACATCGCCGGTGGCCGGCACTTTAATGGTTTGTGCCACAAAACCGGAAAATGAAAAAGTGATACTGGCGCCGGCCGTAACTTTTAATGAAAAGCGGCCATTGTCATCGGTAGTAACGCCTCGTTTCGTATTGGCGATGGTGACAGATACACCTTTCAGGGGTTGACTGGTGGCATCCACCACCGTTCCTTCCAGCGTTCTTTCCTGCGCCAGTGAAACGAATGGGACCACAATCAATAAAATAAAAAACAAGACAAATGAACCGGGGGGATGTACCACCCGGGCAGGATGCAATAATTTTTTCATACCGCAAAAGTTTTGGTTAAATCCACATGTTGAACCGAGGCAATATAACCGGCATACCTGTTATTGGGAGGGGGGCTTTTTTGATAAAAAGGGGGCTTTTTTAACCGGTATTGCTACGTCAATGCCCCAAATAAGACTATTTGAAATTTATAAACGGTTCATAAATAAATACCTGGTAAAAAAATTGACGTAGTACACTACGTCACGGAACGCGGGAGGATCTTTTCGTTTATATTATACTGTTTCCCCAGATTTTTACGGTACTTCTCGATGTACTCCGAGGGTTTCATGCCAAACAACCGGGTAAAATGCTCCCTGAAGTGTTTGATGTCCCCTATTCCTACCTGGTAGGCAGTTTCGTTTATATTGTAATTGGAGTTAATAAATAATTCCGCCGCCTTGCGCAAACGAATAAAGCGTACAAATGCGTTGGCCGGCTGGCCACACACCGCTTTGATCTTCTTATTCATTTTGGAATAACTCATACCCAGTTCATGCGCCAGGGTTTGAATGGTGAACTGCGCATCGTCGAGATGCGCCTCCACAATGGCAATACAGTTATCCAGGAAGGCTTTGTATTCGGCCGAGACTTTCAGCGGGTTCTGTTGCAGCGTGATCTCGTTATAGAAATACTTCTGCAGGTTGTTCTTGCTTTTTATGAGGGCTGTTACCCGGGCAACCAGCAGGTCTTTGTCGAAGGGTTTGGTTATATAATCGTCGGCGCCGCCTTCCACCCCCTGTAACCGGGTATCGGCAGCAACACTACCCGACAACAGGATCACCGGGATGTGGCCCAGGGCATTATCGTCCTTTATAATTTTACACAGGTCAATACCCGTCATGCCCTGCATGAACACATCGCTGATGATGATATCGGGTTGAAATTGTCGCGCCAGCGTAAGCGCTTCTTCCCCACTCTGCGCTTCATACACCGTAAACTGTTCAGTAAACAACGCCGCCACATACCGCCTGATCTCCGTATTGTCGTCCACGATCAAAATACGCCGGGTTTCGGTGGCCAGTGCATCCAGGATGGTTTGATCGCTTTTACGTTCCTGTTCAGGCGTTTCTTTCCAGCTTACCTGTTCAGCAGCCCAATCGGCTGTAATCACTTCCTGCCCCGCCAGCAGTTGTAACTGATCTACCAGACCCAGCATGCGATGGGTCAGGCGCTGCGCTTCCTGTACCGCTTCCTGCTTTTCTTTCTCGGTTTCCCTGCGCTGCCTTTCGGCTTTTTCCTTTTCTTCGGTTAAGCGTAGTATTTGTTCTTCGTAGTGTAAACGGGTTTGTCGCGTTTTATACCACCCGTAAATAAACAACAGCATCCCGACCAGGCAGACCGCCGGTAATGGATTGATAAAAAAAGGAGCAATAAGACAAGCTAAGTAAACAGGTGCGCTCATGTGAATGGTCAAGCCGGCAAACAGCTTTGAGGTTTCGTTATGGTTTATTATAAAATTAAAGATTATTTCCCACGCAAAAATTGAACCAATAGGTAAGAGCTCCTTAATAGGCACTTCCCTATCTTTGGCAATAAAATGTAAAGCGTCCCGATATGGAATACAGAATATTAGGCCGGTCAGGTCTTAAGGTATCGACTATTACCCTGGGAACAATGACTTTTGGCGGCGCCGGTAAATTTGCGTCGGTGGGTAGTGTGGATGTGGCCCTTGGCCGCACCATTATTGATTATTGCATTGAGCAGGGTGTTAACCTGATTGACACAGCCAATATTTATTCAGCCGGGTTATCGGAAGAGATCATTGGCGAAATATTGAATGGAAAGCGTCCTGGTAATGTACTCATTGCCTCCAAAGCAAGAATGCCGTTGGGTACCGGCGCTCCGAACGATGAAGGTTTTTCAAGATACCACATCATTCAGGAGTGTGAGAAGAGTTTAAAGAGATTACGTACCGATGTAATTGACATTTACTATATGCACCAATGGGATGGCCTCACGCCGCTGGATGAAATGCTGGAAGCGCTGGACACGCTGGTTAAGCAGGGCAAGATCCGCTACATCGGTAGTTCCAACTTCTCTGGCTGGCATACGATGAAAGCCTTACATACCAGCGCTGCTCACGGCTATCAACGTTTTGTGACGCAACAGATCCATTATTCACTGGAAGCAAGAGAAGCAGAATATGAATTATTACCGGTGGGTATCGACCAGGGACTGGGCGCATTGATCTGGAGCCCGCTCGCTGGTGGTTTACTCAGCGGAAAATATACCCGCGATATGCAAACCCGCAACGAAGGCCGTTTTGCTGCCGGCTGGACAGAACCTCCCATCCGCGACTTTGATCGTCTTTGGAATATAGTGGATGTGCTGAAAGCCATTGCTGCAGAAAAACAGGTAACACCCGCACAAGTGGCGCTGGCATGGGTACTGGGCCGCGCTTCTGTTACTTCATTAGTGATCGGCGCCCGCAATCTTGACCAGGTAAAAGATAACATCAGGGCCGCTTCTGTAACCTTAACGGAAAAAGAAAGGGAACGTTTAAATGAAGTGAGCCGTTTACCCATGTTGTATCCCTACTGGCACCAGGCTGCACTGGCAAAGAACCGGTTAAGTCCGGCAGACAGGATCCTGCTGGATGAGCATATAGGATAATCTTTCCGATAACT
>NZ_JBJMLX010000069.1:0-10534 GCF_045805085.1 Niastella sp. | reverse complement strand
AGAATGCTATTATTATGGCTTCTCCATGCTGGATTACAGTTGCGAACGCCACCGCCTGTCGCCCGGTGAAAGCATCGCTTTTATCAGTAAACACAAGGGACTGGCCATTGGCAATGGCATGGTGTTTTACCTGATGCACCTGTTTCCCATTATTGGCTGGGTGCTGGCGCCGGCTTATGCAGTTGTTGCAGCTACTATAAGTTTGTATCATCGCGATGATAAGGTTGGCATGGAATAGAAATTAAGAATGAGAACCAGAGAAATAAAAATGAAAAAGTCAGAAAGCACCATATATCTAATTCCTTCTGTTTTGCACGAAACTGCAACCGAGACCATTCCTGCATATGTTAAGGATGCAGTAGGCCAATGCCAGGTATTTTTTGTGGAGAATGAACGCACCGCGCGCCGCTATTTAAAAAGCATCTGGAAAGAAATGGTGATCGATAACTACACCTGGGTGCTTATTGATAAAACCAATAATGTAGCTGCGCTTACGGCCTTCAATAAACATGTAAGGGACAACAAAACCATTGGCATTATCAGCGAAGCGGGTTGCCCGGGTATTGCTGATCCTGGTCAGCTGTTAACCGATGCGGCCCATGCAGCGGGCGCCACGGTAAAACCGCTGGTTGGCCCCAGCAGCATTTTACTGGCGTTGATGGCCAGTGGCATGAACGGTCAGCAATTTCAGTTTGTTGGGTATTTGCCCATAGATACAACGCAACGCAGGGAAGCCATTAAAGAGCTGGAGGCTGAATCGGCGAAGAAGAATTGTACGCAGGTATTTATTGAAACGCCCTATAGAAATATGCAGCTGCTTGAAACATTGATAAAAGCCGGTAAGCCCACTACCAAATTGTGTATTGCAGCAGATATTACGGCGCCCACCGAATACATTCATACCAAAACACTGGGACAGTGGAAGGCGAATATGCCCGATCTTCATAAAAGACCTACTATTTTTTGTATGCTGGCGGGTTAATTATTTGTCTTCCCGCATGGAAAGAATACTATCTACAATATATGTGGTATTGCCGCGCCAGGCTAATACATGGTGGTATTCGCGGTAATGCAGGTCGAACCACTTACCACTGTTGGCCATCATTTTTTCGGCGATCGCTTTATTTACAACGGAGAACTCAAATTCATACGATTGTATGCTGCCGGCTGTTCGTGACCGGATGCCTTCCTGGATCAATTTCCCTTCGTAGGTTTTGAATACGTCGCCCTTCAGCACTACATAATTCAAATGGCCCGATTTCACTCCTTCGCCAAACACAAAAAAATATTTCCAGTATATTATACCGGATGCTACCAGTAACAGAAGGAGAACTACGATTAAAATGATCTTTTTCATTATTGTTAGGGTTAGTTCAATTGGCAATAGGCAATAAACAATGGGCAATACTTTCAATAACGGCTTGCCAATTGTTTATTGCCCATTGCCTATTGTTTAAAGACCGTATTTATCCACAAGATAGATCAATGCGGCAATAGAAACAGCACCCAGTTCCAGCTCGCGTTTATTCACCGCTTCAAACACATCGCTGCGGGCATGATGGATATCGAAATACCGTTGCGAATCGGGTTGTAACCCGGCCAGTGGCGTTCCCAATTCCTTGGCCAATGGACCAATATCTGATCCGCCACCGCCATTTTCGATCTCACTTATGCCATAGGGCGTCAGCAAGGGCAACCAGCTGCGTAATTTATTCAGCAGATCGGCCGACATGGTTACTCCAAAACCGCGGGGGGTAAACCCACCTTCATCGCTTTCCAGCGCAAAAATATGTTTCTCCTTTTTAAGGCGGGCCTCCTCGGCATACTTGCTGCCACCGCGGGTTCCGTTCTCTTCATTGGCAAACAATACCACCCTGATGGTGCGCTTGGGTTTATACCCGCTGGCTTTCAATGCCCGTAATACTTCTATCGAGTGTACACAGCCACTACCATCGTCATGCGCACCTTCAGCGGGGTCCCAGCTATCGAGGTGACCGCCGATGGTAATGATCTGGTCGGGAAATTCGCTGCCGGTGATCTCACCAATAATATTATGCGCTACCGTATCGGGCAGCATTTTTCCGTTTGTTTTCAGGAACACATTGGGCGATTCTTTTTGCAGAAATGCAGCCAGCCGGTCGGCATCCTGAAGCCCCAGGGCGGCAGCAGGTATTTTGGGGAAAGAATCGTTATACCGGGTTGCACCGGTATGCGGGTTATTATCTGCTGCATGGCTCATGGAACGGACCAACACGGCTACTGCCCCATATTTAGCGGCCTGACTGGGCCCTGCGCCGCGATAAACTACAGCGTCGCGATACGCTTCAAAGGTTTTAACGTAGGTATTGTCGAACTTGTAATTATAGAAAACGATCTTTCCTTTTACCGATTCTTTTTTCTGTTCCAGCTCTTCGAATGAATTCACCAGCACCACGGGGGCCTGAATTCCTTTGGGTCCTGTTCCCACAGAATTACCCAATGCCAGAATATCGAGTGATTGATTTTTTTTACCCGGGGCTGCCATCCAGGCTTCATCTTTACCACCGCGCACCCAGTGTGGCACCAGGCAGGCCTGCTCAATTACCCGGTCGGCGCCGGCCTGTTCCAGGGCTTTATGCCCCCAGGCTTCGGCTTTGTAGGTTTGGGGAGAACCGCTTAACCGGCCGCCCACCTGTTTTGTGAGCACCCGTAAATTTTCGTAAGCGTTGCTGTGCAGGAGGATCTCATTTGCAATGGCCCTTATTCTCAACGAGTCTTCGTTTTGGGCATGGACATTAAAAGCCAGAATTGTTAACACTAGCGTAAACAATTTCAATCTCATGTGCGTTATTTTACGCTAAAATAGTCAAAATGATCCCCCAGACCATTATTGACCGTTTTAAATTACCTTCACCATCTTAATATATAAATCGCAGTATGCGCATTGCAATAGTTTGCTATCCTACGTTCGGAGGAAGTGGTGTTTTGGCAACTGAATTGGGCAAAGCCCTGGCCGATAAGGGCCACCAGGTTCATTTTATTACGTACCAACCACCGGTGAGGCTGAGTGAGTTTAATGCCAATATTTTTTATCACGAGGTACGGGTGCCTAATTATCCGTTGTTTGATTACCCACCGTATGAAACTGCGCTGGCCAGCACCATGGTAGATGTTATTGTTAATAATAATATCGACCTGTTACATGTGCATTATGCCATCCCCCATGCGTCGGCTGCATATATGGCCAAAAAAATACTGGAAAAACAGGGCAAGATCCTCCCGGTGATAACTACCCTGCACGGTACTGATATTACGCTGGTTGGGAAGGATAAAACCTTTGCACCCGTAGTTACTTTTTCCATCAATGAAAGCGATGCCATTACTGCGGTATCGCAAAACCTGCGCGATGAAACTTACAAAAATTTCAAGATAGAAAAAGAGATCAAGGTCATTCAGAACTTTGTTGATGTTAAACGCTTTGCCAAAAAGCCTATCGATGCCTTCCGTCGCGTAATTGCGCCGCACAATGAAAAAGTGATACTGCATGCATCGAACTTCCGTAAACTGAAAAGAGTAACCGATGTAGTGAAAGTTTTTGCCGGGATTAATAAAAAAGTGCCCAGCAAGTTGTTGTTTGTAGGCGATGGGCCTGAACGCCCCGCTGCTGAAAGCCTGGCCCGGGAACTGGGCATATACGATGAAACCCGTTTTGTAGGCAGGCAGGAGCAAATTGAAGAAGTACTGGCCATCAGTGATCTGTTTATACTGCCTTCCGATTATGAGAGCTTTGGTTTGGCTGCGCTGGAAGCCATGGCGGCCGGCGTACCGGTGATAAGCAGTAATGCCGGTGGTTTGCCCGAAGTAAATATCGAAGGAGAAACAGGTTTCCTGGCCGATGTGGGTGATGTGGAAACCATGAGCATGCGGGCCATTGAACTGCTGTCTGATGAAAACAAACTAAACAAGTTTAAAACAAAAGCAGCTGCACATGCCCGCTTGTATGATATAGAAACTATTGTTCCCCGGTACGAAGCGTTGTACAATCGCTTTTTGCAGAATATAGCAAGCCGGGTTTAAAAGAAAAAGCCTCCCGATAAATCGGGAGGCTTTTTCTTTTAATAACTTATTTCTTTTTGATCCACTGCGCAGGATCGATATTGGTCCTTTCTTTCATTAAGATAAATTCAATCTCACCATTGCCATCGCTGGCGTTATCAGCTATGCCTATTACCTGTCCGCCTGTTATTTTCTGGTTTTTCGTTACACTCACCGAAGCCAGGTTGGCGTATACGGTAAAATAATTTCCATGGCGCACCATCACCGAGCGATTGCCTTCTACATTGAATACGCTCAGCACCTCGCCATCAAATACGGCTCTCACTTCAGCGTTTGGTTCAGTGGCCAGGGTTATTCCAGGGTTGTTGCCAATAACTTCCATCCCTGGTATTTTATAGGGTCCGAAATGGATCTTGATAAGCGCCTTTTCAACAGGCCAGGGCAATTTGCCTTTATTATTCTTAAAATTACCACTCAGCAATTTTGCCTCGGGAGTTAGCGCCAGGTCATTATCATCATCATCATCATTATTCTTTCCCTTCACTTTCTTTTTAGTTACTTTTTTGGTGGTGGTCTTAGCTTTTTTTGTGGTACTCTTGCGGCGGCCACCGGTGCCGGTATAAAAGTCGGCTGAGATAGCATTTTGAATGGCAAAACCCAGTTGCCTGTCGGCCTTCTTTTTTGCCGTCAGTTCTTTACTGATCTCCTGCTCGCGGGTTTTGAGAGATCTTACTACTTCATTCTTTTCTTTCTTTTCTTCTTCCAGTTCTTTCTTTTGCACCACCTGTTTCTTTATCACTTCGTCTTTTTCCCGGCGGGTGCTTTCCAACCCGTTGATCTTTCCGGCCAACAATTTTTGGGTTTGCTTGATGGTCACCTCCTGCTCCTGGCAGTAATCATGATAAGCGCGGAAATATTGTATTCTTTTGAAAGCTTCATTAAAGGAGCGGGCCGATAACATAAAGTTGAGGAAGCCGTAATTGGTGCGGAGCTTATAGGCAGCTACCATATTGCGGGCGTATTGCGCCTTCATGGTATCGAGCCGGGTATCCAGACTGTCGATCTCCATTTTTGACCGGTCAATGTTGCCTTCCAGCCTGTCTATTTGCTGATTGATGTTACTGATGGCCTTTTCGCGCAGGCGGAGTTTTTCCTGCACCATTTCTAACTGGCGTATACTGGCCCGGGTTCGCTTTTTTGAATCAGTAAGCGAACTCTTCAACTCATCGATCTCGCGCTGAATCTCAATTTGCTGATGCTTCAGGTCTTCGCTTCTTCCGGACTGTTGAGCCGGCAGTGAAACGGCAATAGTCAGGGCTGCCAGGCTGGTGGCCATCCATTTCAACATAGGGCTTTTCATTGAATAGGGTCAAGGAATAAAAACCCCGACGGCTCCCGTCGGGGCTTCTTATAAACGTTTATCTTATTAATAACGCAAAAACCTACCTTCTGCGTATCCAACTTTCAGGATCCAGGTTCCTGTTTTCCTGCATCAGCAGAAATTCAATCTCGCCATTGCCATCATCATTGGCAGCGGCGCGGCCCAACATCTGGCCACTGGTCACTTTCTGGTCTTTGGCTACGCTTACAGATGACAGGTTACTATATACGGTAAAATATTTACCATGGCGGATCAGTACGCTCCAGTTACCATCGATATCGAATATACGCGACACTTCCCCTTCAAACACCGCTTTTACCACGGCGCCGGGTTCTGTGGCGAGGGTAATACCGGGGTTATTTCCACGCAGCTTGGTGCCTTCAATGGAATAGGTGCCAAAGTGGATCTTTACATTCCCTTTTTCAACCGGCCAGGGTAACCGGCCTCTGTTACTTTCAAAGCTTCCACTTATCCGGCTGCCTTCGGGCGTGGACTCCAGGAAACTTTCCGTTTTTTTCACGGGTTCCTTTTTGGGCTCTACCTTAGGCTCGGCTTTGGCTACCGGTGCGCTGGCAGTTGGGTTATTTTTTGGTTCAGCTGCTTTTTTGGCTGCTACATCTTCTTTTTCTTTAGCTTCCCTGGCTTTTCTTGCCGCCTCGGCCGCTGCATTTTTTCTGGCGTTTTCTGCGGCGTCTGCTTCTTCTTTAGCCTTTGCTTCAGCAATTGCCTTATCCCGGGCGATCTTTATTTCCCGGTTAATAGCAGCCCCAATGGCTGATTTCAATTTCTGGTCGGCCCTTTGTTTTGCCGTCAGTTCTTTGGAGAGCTCTTTTTCCCGGGCTTTGAGTTTGCTCAGGATCTCATTCTTTTCCTTTTTCTCATCTTCCAGTTCTTCTTTCTGTTTTTCCTGTTTTTGTAACACCACGTCTTTTTCCTTCCTGGAGGATTCCAGTCCCGCGATCTTGTCGTGTAACAAGGTCTGGGTGTTCTTTATGGTAGAAGCCTGCTCTTCGCGGTACAGGCGGTAAGCCCGCAAGTACTGCACCCGGCGCAGGGCATCGTTAAAGCTGGAAGCGGAAAATATGAAGTTCAGGAAATCGTAGTTACTGCGGTTCTTGTAAGCATACACTATGTTTTTGGCGTATTGTGCTTTCAGGGTATCCAACTCTACTTTCAACCGCCCGATCTCATTTTTTGATTTACCAATGGTGCCCTCGATGTAACTTATCTGCTGATTGATGTTGCCAATGGCCTGTTCGCGCAGGCGCAGTTTTTTCTGCACCATGGACAGTTGTAACAATCCCGCCTTGGTATTCTTCTTGGTATCCTTCAGCGTAGTTCTCAACTCGTCTATTTCCCGCTGAATGTCGGCCTGTTTTCTTCTCAGCTCATCACTGCTTCCCCCTGGTTGTTGTTGGGCAAGCAGGGTAACCGAAACCGTAACGGTCAAAAAACAGGTAAGCATCATTTTCAGCATACTGAATGATTTTTTAAGTGTTAACAGGTTCGGGCCAGGTCATACATTGGATAATTCACAGGGTTGGATGGAAGTTAATACATAACGCTTAATTCCGTTTATAATTTTTCGGAATGCTGAACGGAGTATTTAAATCAACGTTAAAATCAAATTGTTTATACTCCATGGTTAGATCCAGTTTCTGCTTTTCCGATACAGTAATTTTACGATAGGCCGAAAACTGAACGCCATTTTTATTCTGGTAATCACCATAGGTGATATCGGCGGTACGGGACCTGACAGGGTCCACATCGTCGAGTTTGCTATGCTGAATGGTATAATCGTCTTTGCTCACAGTTAACAGGTGCTTGAAAACGGCGCCCATACTGATGAGTGAAATGTACCGGTCGTCTCTTTTAAAGGAGTTGATATTGCTGTCGAGAAAAATGGGATTACCCACCAACAGGTTCTGCAGATCGGTAAAGGTGAGCGGGATCTGGATCACCTCCTGTAAAGATTGCACAGACCGCAACTGGTACGTTTTTTTGTTTTTGTCGATAATGATGAGGCTATCGGGCGTGATCTTTACCCTGAATACTTCAATTACATCCAGCGCTCTCACCGAAACCCACAACAGGCTGTCTTTTTTCATTTTCACATAGGCTGTGAAATCGTAATTCTTGCCATCGCTGCGTTCAAAATGCACTTTTACCTTTGCGCTGAAAGTGTTGAATTTTATATTGTTCTGGCGAATAGTATCCCAGATCTTTCTAATATACTGCACAGAGTCAACGCGGTGGTCGACCAACGGCACTACTACTGCTGTATCTTTTTTAGCGATAGCTGTTTGAATCGTTTTGGTAGATCTGCAACTGGTAGCTGCAGCCATGATGATGACAATAATAACGAGGCCGGAAATATATTTCATTCTTTAGGATTTACCGGTATGGCCAAATCCGCCGTCGTGGCGTTTGGTTACCGAGATTGTTTTTACGGGTTTCCATTTTACACGCTCTACCTCGTGTACAACCATTTGGGCAATGCGATCGCCCGGGTGTATGGTTTGTGGTTCCTGCGACAGATTTATCAGAATGATCTTTACTTCGCCACGATAATCAGCATCTATGGTGCC
Source organism: Niastella sp. (assembly GCF_045805085.1). Classification (NCBI taxonomy): domain Bacteria; kingdom Pseudomonadati; phylum Bacteroidota; class Chitinophagia; order Chitinophagales; family Chitinophagaceae; genus Niastella; species Niastella sp. The sequence goes on along the minus strand of NZ_JBJMLX010000069.1, from coordinate 2,530 downwards.
AGGGCTGTTTAAACAGGTAAGCCCCTGTTTTATGGCCAGTCCACTGCGTGGGCGTATTTGTGCTTCGTACCCTTTGGGCAATTCTATAAACAAACCGGTGGGCACTAAAAAACGTTCGAGTGACTTTAATACGATCGGCGCTTCCAAAAAAGCGCGTATATCCATCCCGGCTGCTCCTTCCGTAGCATATTCGGGCAACGGATTAGTAGACTGGTTAATTATCCTGACTTTTACTTTTGACATCCCGCGAATTTAATGTGAAAATGTGTTTCGATAGCCAAATTTGCTGATTATGCTACTTTGCCAGCAGTACAGTAGCATACGCAACCAGTCCTTCTTCTCTACCAACAAAGCCCATGGTTTCTGTGGTAGTGGCTTTTACCGAAACATCGTCTACGGTAATTTCCAGGATACCGGCAATCACACTGCGCATTTGATCGGAATATTTTTGATCTTGGGCGCTTCGAGGCAAATTGACGAATCTACATTTATTACCCGGTATTGGCGGGCTTTTATCAATTCATAACTTTTCTGTAACAGAATTTTGCTATCGATGTCTTTCCAGGTATTATCGGTATTGGGGAAATGCACGCCTATATCGCCCAGGGCCAGTGCGCCCAGCAGGGCATCGCAAATAGCGTGTAACAATACATCGGCATCACTGTGCCCCAATGCCCCTTTATGATGGGGAATTTTAACACCACCTATCCAAAGGTCCCTGCCTTCTACCATTTGATGAAAGTCGATCCCGAATCCAATACGCATTTTACTAATGTTGATAATGTACTAAAACTTGCGATCCGCCTATGCCAGGGCTTGCGCCTCCGTTAAAAGCTTCAGCGACACGCGGACGGCGATAAAAAAAGCGTCCCGGCTACGCCGGAACGCTTCAAATATATTCAATTCTATTATAGCTGATTTAGCTAATTATTCGGCATTCAGGTCATCGAGGTCGAAGATGAGGCCGAAACGCAGGGTATTTGACAATGGGTTACGGTTCACGCCTGAGCCGGAAGGCACCAGGTATGAGAAGTTCAAACCGAACACATTGTATTTAACGCCTAAACCAACGGTGAAATATTTACGGTTACCCTTGGTTTTATCTTCATAAAAATAACCGGCGCGGAAAAAGAACTGATCGCTGTAATTATATTCTGCTCCCAGTGATACCTGGAACTCTTTCAACTCTTCTTTAAAGCCGCCTGGCGCATCGTTGAATGAGCTGAACCAGCTGCTCACGGTTGTTTTGTTTCTATAGTCAGCTACACGAGGGTTATCGACAGTGCTATCACCGGTGAAAGCAGGTGGTGTTGGCACCAGTAATTTATGTAAGTCGATACCAAAGGTGATCTTGTTTTGTTCGTCGAATGCTTTGGTATAAGTAGTACCAAAGCTTAAGTTGGCAGGGATATAGTCCTTCTGCGTGGCATCGTTCGTATAACCGATCTTTCCACCCAGGTTGGTAAGGGTAGCGCCGAAGTTCCAGCCCTGACCAGCTTCATCCTGTCCATTATAGAAGAATGAAAGGTCACCGGCCACTGTGCTACCTGGTTTGTACGTAGTACCGCTTTGTGCCAGGTTACCAGCCAGGTTTGAGTGGATATAACGAAGGGCCACACCCAGACCTATTTTATCAGACAGTTTACGGGTATAACCGAAGTCAACGCCAAATTCACGGGGACGGCCAGAACCGAAATCATTACCAGATGCATCGGTAAACTGAATGTTACCAAGGCTGAAATAACGCACCGAACCAGCCAGGGCCTGGTCTTCATCGAGTTTGTAATATCCGGCCATGGCCAGCAAATACACATCATTCAACCCGAGGTCTTTTAACCAGGGCGTATATGTTAAGCCTACACTGAAGTTCTTTTGTGCAAACGGCACTTTAGCCAGGTTATAGAAGGGGGCATTGGCATCGGGGCTTGTAGCCACGCCCAAATCGCCCATACCGCCAGCCCGGGCATCAGGTGAGATGCGTAAAAAAGGGACTGCAGTTGTGACCACATTTATAGGTTGTACCTGGGCATTGGCAGAGATCACACCCATCGACAGGAATACACCTACAGTTAGTTTCAAGAATTTTCGTTTCATTTTTGAATTGTCTTTAAGGTATCAGACCGCGTTCAACGTTCTCTCAATAGCAGTTTGGTAGAATAAAGTTTACCCTTGCTTTTGCAAATAAAGCCTGTTGATGCGATACAATAAATAATTTAGGGTAAATTTTCCTGTCGATAGATTGGCTAAAATAAGTTATTTCAAAAATTGGGTACTATAATATAAACAATTTCTCGAGCTTTTCCGCTGCTTTGCCGTCACCGGTTTGTACCCGTAAACGGTAAATATACACACCTCTGCCGATTTTATCACCATATTCATCCCGCCCATTCCATTCACAGTCACTCGAACGGGTTCCGGGCGAAAATATTGTCTTGCGAATAGTTTTTACGAGTTTTCCGGTAATTGTATACACTTGAATTTGTATAAGTAGCTCTTCCCCAGGCCTGTTATGTTCAAACCAGAAGGTGGT